>NZ_JAEQCX010000117.1:0-43072 GCF_020738035.1 Microcoleus sp. PH2017_28_MFU_U_A | reverse complement strand
TTATTTAATCTGATACCTCTTGAGTTTTTGAGTAACAGCTTGCCGGAGATTCAAAGGTGACTACTTTTAGCTGGGCTCATTTTTTAGTCTAAACTACAGTTATAAGATTAGGAAAGAGCGCGATGAAGCGCAACTACATACCTTGGCTCAAGTGCGCCATATCGAGAAAATCCCCAGATCTTAATAGTTGGGGATTTTCGTATTTGAATATGTCATTAAAAAATAGTTGCGAGTAGCGATACTTAAGCTAATTTGAACCAAAAAATCCCGATATTATCTTCGTCAATATAAAATATTTTTTTATATGAAATAACCAAGCACTATCTCAATACGCTAAAGAATTGGTTGAAAGCCTCTCTCTTTGGCGTAGAAATTAAAATCAGACGATTCATTACTCCAATCCTCGGACTTCTAGGTAGAGGTCGCTATCCCAGGTCAACTGTCAACTGTCAACTGTCAACTGTCAACTGTCAACTGAACGAACCTCGTTTCTTCTGTCACTCATCTGAGCTACCTCAAACAAGCGTCACTGAAAAAAGCGACTGTTAAAGCACTTTCCACCACAGCTACAACTAGGGAATAGCAGGTTCAAACAACTTGCAAACCACTAATCCCCAATAAAACCATGCAAACCACAAACGAAATTCACGCTCAATTACCGATGTGCTCTTCCTTGCCCACACTGCGACGAAATGATAGCAGCCCTGCCGCCAATAAAGACGTGCGCTATCTCCAACAATCCTTAGTTAAAAAAGGATATCCCGTAGCAACTGATGGATTCTTCGGCGCCAAAACCGAACAAGCAGTCATCAATTTTCAAAAGAAAAATAAGATTACTGTTGATGGCATTGTTGGCCAGCAAACTTGGACGAAATTAGGCGCTTGCGTTAGCGAACCTCCTTGTTAAATCACTGCCAACATTTGCCCGCACTTCTTTGTCGATCGCAACTTGCAAACAATAAATGGAGAATCCAACCATGCAAACCACAAACGCAACTCGCCTTGAATTACCTTCCTGCCGTTATTTTCCCCTACTCCAACGCAACGATGCTGTCACCCAAAATGAGGATGTCCGCTACCTCCAACGAGTTTTAAATGTCAGTGGAGCTTCCCTAGATACTGATGGATCGTTCGGCGCGAAAACCCAACAAGCAGTCATCAGTTTTCAACAGCAACAAAAAATCGCTGCTGATGGCATTGTCGGCCCAAAAACTTGGAATAAATTGGGCGTTTGTACAACTATATTTTAAAGTTTGTACTACCATATTTTAAACAGAGTAGGGCGTGCCGTGCGCGCCCTATCTTTTATAGCAACCGCGCCCGATGCTGAGGACGTTTTTAATTGCTGACACCAATGCGATCGATTCGGGAGCATCTCATTTTTGAAAAAAGCATTTTTTATTATAGTGCTGTCCCCGCTCAAAAAAGGATCGTAGTACGGACTTCAGTCCGCTCTTTAAAAAATGCTTCTTGCAAAACTGAGATGCTCCCAACTAAAGTCTTCTTCCCGAATCCCTGTTTTTACCAGAAGAGCAAAGCCGAAGCGAACCCTCTTCCTTAGGAGCGCGAATTAAATAATTTACACATATTTGTGGGATGGGCGTCCCGCCCGTCCAGAAAAGACGGGCGGGACGCCCATCCCACAAGAACAATAAAAATTGTAAGTTATTTAATTCTCCTTCCTTAGAAAAGCTGCCTACTTTTCCGCCCCGTCTTCCACCCCAGACCACCCCTCGGGTACTCCATACATTCGATACTTGCGAGAGCGCTTGAAATATAGCGTTGCTACCAGATCCTCAGGATTGATTTCTAAAATATTCTCAAATACTTTTTGAGCAGCAACAAATTTTTTCTGGTAGTAAAAATTGAGAGCTTCTTGAAAAATCTCCGCAGTTTGCTGTTTGAGGAGAATGCTTTGTTCTGTTTCTGCATCATAAATTTCAAATACCGACACAGCAGTTGTCTTTCCTTTCACCGTTACTCGATCGACAAATCTGTAGTTGTATGTTTCTGAATCGTCCAGGCGATCGATAATTTCACCGCTAACGAGAATTCCAGAGCCGTAAACCTTAGTCAATCCTTCCAAACGAGACGCGAGATTCACCGCATCAGAAATCACGGTACTTTCCATCCGTTCTCGCTCGCCAATTGTACCCAACATCAAATTGCCCGCGTGCAAACCAATGCCGATCGCGATCGGCAACAAGCCGTTTTGTTCTCGCTGCTCGTTGTAGATACTCAATTCTTTTTGCATATCAATTGCTGCTCGCACACCATCTGATGGAGATGTCGGAAACAAAGCCATGACTGCATCGCCAATATATTTGTTGATAAACCCGTTGTTTTCCCTGATTGCAGGACTCACCCTTCCCAAGTAACTATTAATAAATGCAAAGTTTTCGGCTGGTGTCATCTGTTCTGAAAGTACCGTAAAAGAGCGAATATCAGCAAAAAGTACAGTCATATTCTTTTCCTGATTGTCGCCTAATTTGACTTCAATAATACTCGGTCTTTCAAGCAAATCTAAAAAATCATGCGGCACAAACTTGCCGTAAGCTGCATTCAGTTTTGCCATACTAATTTGCGTCTTGATTCTGGCTAACAATTCCTTTTTGATAAAAGGTTTAGTTATATAATCATTCGCTTCTGAGTTAAAAGCTTCTACCAAGTCACTCGTTTGATTTTTGGCCGTCACCATCAGAATTGGTATTTCTAAAGGTGAGTATTGTTGGCGAACTGCTCGACAGACTTCATAACCAGTCATCTGCGGCATCATTACGTCGAGTAAAATCAAGTCTGGCTTAAATCCTGATTCAATCAGATTTAAAGCTTCTCTGCCGTTGATCGCTTGAGCGATCGCATAGTTTTCCAGAGCGAGATTATTGATAATGACCTGAATGTTAATTGGTTCATCATCGACCACTAAAACTTTTACTTTTTCACCTTCTTCTATCAAGTCCCTTTTGGTTAAGATAGTAGAATTTACTAGAGATGATTCGGAGTCTAATTCAGGAGCAAGCAAAATCTCCTCGCCCTCGGTTAAACCAGGCTGTTTGCTGTTAATTTCCGGCTGACTCTCTGAGACTGGTAAAGTAAAAATAAATTGGGAACCTACGCCTACACTTGAAGATACCGAGATTTTACCGCCGTGTAATTCCACTAATTTCTTGGCAACAGTTAACCCTAAACCCGTCCCACCATATTCTCTAGCAGTGGAACCGTCAGCTTGTTCAAATGATTCAAAAATTTGCTCTAATTTATTTTCGGGGATGCCAATGCCTGTGTCGGATACAGTAATCGCCAATTGGGGATTAGGTGATGATTCTTCATGGCTCGTTATCAATGCTGCTGAAATCTCAACTGTGCCGCTTTCAGTGAATTTAATCGCGTTGCCGATTAAGTTATAAAGTATTTGCTCCAAACGATTCTCGTCGGCTGCTATTGGTGGCAATTCCGGAGCAACTGAGTTAATCAATTGCAATTTTTTTGTGCCTACCAATGGCTGACATAATTTGAGAATCACAAAGACGATTTCTCGGAGGTTGACTGACTTAGTTTGCAGTTCAAGACTTTTGTGTTTGAGCTGAGAAAAGTCGAGGATATCGTTTATTAAAGAAGCCAATCTTTTTCCTGACGATGCAATCAAAGCTAAGTTGAAATTGGTCGTTTCTGGCAGTTTTCCGGTAGCACCGTCTATCAAAGATTCTGCAATCCCAATAATGCCGTTGAGGGGAGTGCGGAGTTCGTGGGAAGTATTGGCTAAGAATTCGTCTTTCAGTTTGTCCAGTTGCTGCAATTGGGTATTTTTAGTTTCTAAGGCACTAAAAGATGTTTGCAGTTGTGCTGCCATGCTGTTAAAAGCAGTAGCAAGCACGCCCAACTCGTCGGAACGATCGAGCTTGACAGTTCTGTCAAATTGTCCTTGAGACAAATCTATTGCTGCATCTTTTAATTTTAAAATTGGTTTGGTAATCCAGCGAGAAGTGCAAATTCCGATCGCAGTAGCTACAGCCAAAGCTGCCAGACATAGCAAGATTGTAGTTCTATTGCCGGCATTTATTTGTTCCATAAAATCGGCTTCTGGAACGACGACGACAATGAGCCAATCTAAACCTTTGCCATCTTGGAATGGCATAACTTTTAAAAATTGCTGCTTCCCGTTGATTTCAAAATGGATTAGTTTCGATTCGGTAATTTGCTGCAAGTCTTGAAAGTGACTTTCTAAGTATTTAGCTGTACTCTGGGTTACGATATCGCTGCTTTCTTTGACTTGAAACTGTTGTTTTTTACCGTTTTTGTTGCGGAAAGGTTTTTCTGGGGTGGAAGTTGCCAGCAGCGTTCCCTTTCTTTCGATAATAAAAGTTTGACCGGATTTGCCTATTTTGAGGCTGTTTAAAAATTCACTGATACTGTCCAGACGTAAAGCAGTAATTAATACTCCGTCTAGCTGTTTCTGGTTGTTGTAAACTGGTTGCAGCGCGCTGAGGAGCAGTGTGGGTTCTAGCGAGGAGACATCCACTGAACTCCAAGTGGTTTTGCCTGCTACAGAGGCATCTTTGTATAAAGGGTTCTGTCGGATGTCGAAGTTTTTGATGGTGGCTGCTATTTTTGTGCGATCGCCACTATCATTAGTATTGTAGGAATAAAAATTAAATTTGGTAGACGGGCCGGAGGCGTTAATCAATAAAGTCCCATTCGACATCTTTTCGCCAGTGCGGTATTCTCCATTGCGATTGGCGAATGAGGTAAAATTGATATAAGGATATAATTGCACTTGCCGCCACAGATACTTTTCCCAAGCTGGCAAGTCTTTGATGTTCACAAAACCCAACTTCAGTGCATCCAGCTTGCTTTGATTGATCTGGTGCGGAGTTTGCAAATAAGTTATCAAATTTTGCTCAATGCGATTGCTCACTTCCCCCATTAACTGATCTGCAAGATCGTTCACGGCTTTTTGAGAGTTCTTAAATGATAAATATCCCACAATTCCCACTGCCGCAAATACTTGCAAGACAAACGGAACTATGAGTACAGTTTGCAGCGTCGTTTTTCCTGAAAGTTTGGCAGCTAAGCGATTGAGAGAAAAAGTTGACATAACATTAATTTAGATTAAAAGACACGGTTTATACTCGGAGGGAAGCTACACCACTGTTAAGTATTGTAAACCTTGTTGTAGTTGAACAAAAGTTACACAATAACAGCCTGATTCTAGGTTGTTTCCTGAATCGCTGTCAAACCTGAGATTTTTTATAGAAACCAGGTTTTTTTTCGCATAGCTTTACGCATTATATTCGATTATGAAGTCAAACCTAGCGAACTCTACAGCGGATTTTCGGGGAAATTCCCCATTTTGGGTCTTCAGGCTTCGGTATGAATATATTATGACTGAGACTAGCTCCAGAAAAATCGATGAAGACCTGAAAATTTCTGACTTCAGATTGATGCTACTTTTACTACTTTTCATCCAAACATTCTATCCCCGACCATCCTTCTGGAACTCCATACATTTGATGTTTCAGAGAGCGCTGGCAGTAGATTGCTGCCAACTTATCTTGAGGATTTGTTTCGCAAATATTCTTAAAGATTTTTTGCGCTTTAGGAAAATTTTGCTCGACATAAAGCTGTATACCTTGTTGAAATACAGCAGCAGTTTCCTGTTTTAGCTGAATGCTTTGTTCTGTTTCTGCATCATAAATTTCAAACACCGACACGGCAGATGTTTTCCCTTTTACGGTGACTCGATCGACAAATCGGCACAGATATTGCGATCGATCGCCCAAACGCTCTAAAATTGATTCAGTAACGAGAATTCCAGAGCCGTAAACCTTAGTCAATCCTTCCAAACGAGACGCGAGATTCACCGCATCAGCAATCACGGTACTCTCCATCCGTTCTTCTTCGCCAATCGTACCCAGCATTAAAGTGCCCGCGTGCAAACCAATACCGATCGTAATTGGTGCGTAATCCCTTGTTTGTCGGCGATCGTTGAAAAGAATAACTTGTTTTTGCATTTCCACTGCCGCGCGAACAGCATCATCTGCCGACTCAGGAAATAGTGCCATAATCGCATCGCCAATATATTTATCAATGAAACCTTTGTGATCGCGAATTACCGGACTGACTCGACTGAGGTAGCTGTTGAGAAAATTAAAATTTTCTTGGGGAGTCATAGCTTCGGAGATAGTTGTAAAGGAGCGAATATCAGAAAATAAAACTGTCATTTCTTTCTGGATTTGATCGCCTAGTTGAACATCAACAATACTTTCGTGTCCCAAAAATCGCAGAAAGTCGTGGGGCACAAATCTACCATAAGCTGCATTGATTTTTGTGAGACGGATGTGAGTTTTGATTCGAGCTAGCAATTCATTTTTGAGAAAAGGTTTAGTTAAAAAATCATTGGCTCCTGCATTGAAACCTTGCACTAAGTCAGATACTTGATTTTTCGCGGTTAGCATGACGATTGGCAATTCGCTAGCCGTGAATTTCTCCCTGACTTTATCGCAAACTTCGTAACCAGTCATCCGTGGCATCATGATATCTAGCAATATTAGATCGGGTTTGTAGCCTCTCTCGATAAGAGCTAAAGCTTCTCTACCGCTGCTAGCTTCGGCGATTGTATAATTTTCAAGAAGTAGATTGTTAGTTAATACCTGAATATTTACAGGTTCGTCATCTACAATCAAAATTTTTACTTTGTTGTTTTTCAAAGAACATTTAATCGCACTCGAACTGTTATTGTTAAAATTTGGTGGAGCAGCTTCATTAATTATCAACTTGCGCTCTTCTGTTCTCGAAACTAAAGAATGTCGAGCAGTTGCTGGCAACTGCTTGTCATCGAGATATTGATTTTTAGAAATTGGCAAACTAAAGGTAAACTGGGAACCAACACCGAGTTCTGAAGATACTTGAATTTCGCCACCGTGCAGCTCGACTAACTGCTTTGTAACTGCCAAACCTAAACCAGTTCCTCCGTGTTCTCTAGCAGTGGAGCCGTCTGCTTGTTCAAAGGATTCAAAAATTCGTTCTAACTTATCTTCAGCAATGCCAATTCCCGTATCGGATACGGTAATTTGCAGTTTTGACCTGACAATTAAAGATAGAAGCTGGCTCGTTACTGAACTTTCTTTTTTTGCCAACTGCGGCGATTCCAAGCCGATCGCATTCGCCGAAATTTCTACAGTACCATTGTCGGTAAATTTAATCGCATTGCCGATCAAGTTGTAAAGAATTTGTTGCACCCGATTTTCGTCGGCATCCACCAGGGGAATGTCGGGAGTGACTGAATTAATCAACTGCAAGTTTTTTGTGCCAATTAGAGGTTGAGAAAGAGTTACTACGATATCGACAATTTCTCGAATGCCGACGGGCTTGATTTGCAGTTCAATATTTTTGTGTCTCAGCTTGGAGAAATCGAGAATGTCGTTGATGAGATTTGACAGTCTTCTGCCACTAGATGCAATAATTTCTAGATTGGAAATAGTCAGTGCTGGTAATTGTCCTGTAGCACCATCGATCAAAGATTCTGTTAAACCGATAATGCCGTTTAGTGGGGTGCGGAGTTCGTGAGAAGTATTGGCTAAAAATTCGTCTTTGAGTTTGTCAAGTCGCTGCAATTGAGCATTTTGATGCTCTAATTTTGTGAAAGATACTTCCAATTGACCGGCCATGCTGTTGAAGGCATTAGCTAATTTTCCTAGTTCGTTAGATGAGGCAATATTTACCCGAGTTTCCAATATGCCGCTAGTCATTTGAGTAGCTGCGGATGTTAGAGATTTTAAAGGATTTGTGAGCGATCGCGCAAAAGCGACTCCCAAGCCCACGGCGGCGAGGGCGCTGACGGTGGTAACTGCACCCATGACGTAGATGAGCGATCGCACAGGAGCGTAAGCTTCGGCTGTAGGTAGCTCTACAACCACCATCCACTGTACCCTGCGGACGATCGCACCCGTTCCCATGACTTCTTCCCCGTGCCAGCCTCGATAAACCAGCGGAGATTGCATTCCCGAAGCTAAAGCTAATTTCGATAACTCTCCCACAAACGATCGCCCTTTCAAATCTGGGAGTAAATACGGATTAACCTTGTTTCCTGTTTCCGAAATCAGCACCGAGCGGTTGTCGATAACATAGCTGTATCCAGTTTTTCCAACTTGCGATCGGGCTGCAATTTGAATTAAAAAGTTTAGACTTACTCTGGCAAATAATACTCCAGCAATTTTATTTTTACTGTCACGAATAGGTACGGCTAAATTAACAACATTAACCGTTGTCTTCATATCGACATCTACCGAGCTAACATAATTTTGAGCCTGTCGAAACGTCTCCCAAAATAGAGGCGCATCTCCCGAAATACCTGCTAAACTTAAGCTAGATGTAGAGTATGATTCGTAAGGCGACATTACTTGTACGACTTGACCTTTACTGTTTAAAATTCCCACCACTTCGTAGGCGCTGTTGCTATTGATTAATCCTTCAAGAATGCTGCGCTGAGTTTCAGTATTAAATTCTGTTAGGCCACGCAATTCTGACAAATAATTGAGTTGGCGCTGCAAGTTATCCAGATAAGCGCTAATTTGGGCGGCCGCAGCTTGCGATCGCTCGTACTGAAGCTGTTTTGTCTGTTCTATTTGTCCCCGAAAGCTGAGGTAAGCTAACGTACTCCCTGCCATCAATACGCTTGCCACAACAATCGAGACAAAACCATAACGCAGTTGATTGGCAATTGAGGACATTTGATTCTGCTACTTAACAGTTTTAACTCTCTTTCTCTAGGATACACCTAATTTCATTTTTCGTAGCGCTGCTACAATCGCCACCTTTAATTTATCGTTACCTTTGGCTAACTTGTGGTTTTATAAATCTAATTTTTGTTTCCAGATCCGATCTTCAATCCAAATTCGATCCGGCAGGAGTCCCAACCTAAAGAAAATTTCAGCAATGCGTTGTTGTTCTTCAACTGCCCTATCTTGAATTGGTAACAAATCGTAGGTACGGCTTTTAGTTAAACTTCTAGCTGTGGTTTTTTTCATTCCGGTTCGAGCGGTAATAAAGTCTACTGCTCGCTCGGGATTTTTAGTTATCCAATTAGCCATCTGTCGCGTTTCTCCCATGACTGTTTTAACAATATCGGGAAAGTCGCTAGCAAAAGAGCGACTTGCCAAATAGAAGTTTCTGTCATTGATCAGTTGCTCGCTATCAGTCAGGAAATGAGCAGGCATGGTTTCCTGTAACTTAGCTAAAAACGGCTGCCAAACCGCCCAAGCATCAACTTCGCCTCTCAGAAATGCTTCCTGAGCTTTTGGCGGAGACAAATCGACTAATTCGGCATTTTTTAACTTCAATCCGCCTTGAGTTAACGCCCGAATTAACAAATAGTGAGCTGATGTTTTCCGAGTGGCTGCTATTTTCTTGCCTTTAAGATCTGCGAGAGTCCGAATAGGAGAATTTTCAGGAACTATGATGCCAATGCTGCCAGGTAAAGCTGAATCATTAGCAATATAAACGAAAGGTATGCCCTCTGATTGGGCAAAAATTGGCGGCGTAACTCCTGCATAACCCAGATCGATTTTTCCTTGTCCTATTGCTTTTAAAATTGGTGGCCCTGTGACAAATTCCGTCCATTCTACAGACCATCCCATTTTTGCTAAACGGGTTTCCAAAGATCCTTTAGCTTTGAGATAAAACAGGGATCCGAAAGGCTGATGGCCGATTCTTACTATTTTTGTTAAGTTTGAGAATGAGTTTGTTTTTTTTGCTGTAAAGCTATTTATCAGATCGGAGTTGCAACTTGCTACAGTTAAACTCAAGCAAAAAAATAGTATAAATAGCAGCGAATATTTCCAAGCCAAATGCTGTTTAATATTTTGAATCAAAAACGATAATTGAAACCTCGGCTTTTTGTGGCTCATAAAATATCGTCGAAGTAGGTTGTGCAGGAGTAATATTTTCCAGATGTTTTTGACAATACTTATATTACAATACGGTTCAGTTAACAATCTAATTGCTTTGCGCGCAGATAAATTCATTGAGAAGCACCATAGTCTTTGCGATTGCTTCGCTAAGAGCTCGCAATGACATACTTCGCTAACCCAAGCGTATTGACTTATATTATGTCCGCTGATTTCCGGGTGTTAAAAAAGGTAGAATTAAATATAAAATTTTGGCTGGCTGTCTCTGAAATTAGCGACCAAATTAAGCTATATTATAGCAGATTTCAGGAATGTGAGATTTGCTATGGCTGACTCTATTGCTCGCCGTTTGGAACAATACACGATCGCCCGATCGCACGAAGTGTTAATCGTGAAGGCCGAAATAGACGGCGAATTCGACGAAATTGCTATTTTTAAAGGGTTTTCTAGCTCCCTGGTGCGATCGACCGCGAGCGATCCAGAAGTGCCAGTTTTGCCGGAGACAGCAAAGATTGTTAGTGTCGATCGGCTCTATAGTCCCTACAATCCAAATAACCCCCGCTATATCGAGCAAGGGCTATCTTGGGAAACAATGCAATTTCTCTTGTCCGAAGCCGGAGTTTAGAAGACCGGGCGGTTTCAACCGCCGTCTATACAAGAACACCGGGCGGTTTCAACCGCGTCTATACAAACAAAACCCTTCTAGTGCGGGTTGAAGAACTGGCGGTTAACATTACGTTATTTTCTTCAGTCCGCGGAGGCGGACTTTGTTTTTGTAGGCGCGGTTTCAACCGTACGTCCTATCTAAATCGTGCCGCCGGCCGCTTGAAAACGAGCTCTCGCGCGTTTGATTGCTTGCTTAGCTTGAATTTGCTCTTGCAAAGTGCCACTAGCAGAGCTTTCCAAACGAGCTTCTGCTTCGGTGTAAGCAGTACGAGCAGCTTCTTTATCAATCGTTTCGCCTTTCTCAGCGCCGTTGACAAGGATAGTTACTTGGTTTTCTTGGATTTCTGCAAAGCCGCCCATCAGAGCAATAGACACCCATTCCTTACCAGGACGGACGCGCATCACTCCGGTATCCAAAGCAGTCAACATCGGAGCGTGACCGGTCAAGATACCCAATTGGCCTGTCGTGCTTGGCAGAATTACTTCTTCAGCATTAGAATCCCAAACAGTTTTGTCTGGGGCCACTACGCGCACAGTTAATGTCATAAATAGTGAATTGGGAATTGGGAATTGGGAATTGGGAATTGGGCATTGGGCATTGGGCATTGGGCATTGGCCAAACAGGTAATTGGTTATTTGTTAGTTTCAATAACCAATAACCAATTACCAATTACCAATTACCCATTACCCATTACCCATTCCCTACTTTCTACTTAGCGTCAGCCTTCATTTTTTCAGCTTTGGCGATCGCTTCGTTGATATCGCCAACCAAATAGAAAGCTTGTTCAGGTAACTCATCAAGTTCGCCACCCAAAATCATTTGGAAGCCCTTAATGGTATCAGCCAACTTGACG
The DNA here is from genome assembly GCF_020738035.1 of Microcoleus sp. PH2017_28_MFU_U_A. Lineage (NCBI taxonomy): Bacteria > Bacillati > Cyanobacteriota > Cyanophyceae > Oscillatoriales > Microcoleaceae > Microcoleus > Microcoleus sp. PH2017_28_MFU_U_A. Next base: position 31,647 of record NZ_JAEQCX010000117.1, on the reverse strand, counting down.
TACTTACCGGGGGAACCGGTGAACACTTCTGCTACAAAGAACGGTTGAGACAAGAAGCGTTCAATTTTGCGAGCGCGAGAAACAGTCAAGCGGTCATCTTCCGACAGCTCGTCCAAACCCAAAATCGCAATAATATCTTGCAATTCCTTGTAGCGTTGCAAAATAGACTGCACCTGACGCGCAACACCATAGTGTTCTTCGCCTACAATGCTAATTTGCAACATTGTGGAGGTAGATTCCAGGGGATCAACAGCCGGATAAATACCCTTCGCAGCCAAACCGCGAGACAACAAAGTTGTAGCGTCTAAGTGAGCAAAAGTCGTAGCCGGCGCTGGATCAGTGAAGTCATCCGCAGGTACGTACACAGCTTGAACCGAAGTAATCGAACCTTCGGTAGTCGAAGTAATCCGTTCTTGCAAGTCGCCCATGTCTGTACCGAGAGTCGGCTGATATCCCACAGCCGAAGGCATCCGACCCAACAAAGCCGATACCTCAGATCCCGCTTGTACGAACCGGAAGATGTTGTCAATGAACAAGAGTACGTCTTGCTTGCTGACATCGCGGAAGTATTCGGCCATCGCTAGAGCCGACAGGCCCACGCGCATCCGAGCACCTGGTGGCTCGTTCATTTGACCGTATACTAGGGCAATTTTCGATTTGCTGCGGTCTTTTTCGTCAATAACCCCAGACTCGATCATTTCTTTGTAAAGGTCATTACCTTCACGGGTGCGCTCGCCCACACCGCCAAACACGGACACGCCGCCGTGAGCCTTGGCGATGTTGTTCACGAGTTCCATCATGATCACGGTTTTGCCGACGCCTGCGCCGCCGAACAAACCGATTTTGCCACCGCGACGGTAGGGAGCCAGGAGGTCGATGACCTTGATCCCTGTTTCAAACACCGAAGGCTTGGTTTCTAGTTCGGTGAAAGCCGGCGGCTGGCGGTGGATGGGCATACTTTCGGAAGTATTGACCGGGCCGAGGTTGTCTACGGGTTCGCCGATGACGTTAAAAATACGGCCGAGAGTCGGGATTCCGACGGGAACTTGGATCGCTTCCCCGGTATCTAATACTTCCATACCGCGCATTAAGCCGTCGGTGGTACTCATGGAAACTGCACGCACTTGGCTGTCTCCGAGGAGTTGCTGAACTTCGCAGGTAACAGAAATGTCTTGACCTGCTTCGTTTTTGCCGGCGATCGTAATAGCGTTATAGATTTGGGGCAGTTTGCCGCCTGGGAATTTTACGTCTACAACTGGCCCGATGATTTGGGTGATGTAGCCTACGTTCGTTTTTGTTGCGGTGGATACCATGAATAGTGCCTTTGTTAGGATTCTATTTTTCCCGTTGTGGAAAAAGTCTTAACATTTAGAAATGCTATTTCTCAGAGTACCACTGAACAGACTCACTATTTAGATTTGTATGGGGATGCTTAAGAGTCATTTTTTTGGTTGCTGCTGTCGCTTTTTTTTGCCGCGAGCCGCCGCCAAAGCCCCGATCCCCAGCATGGTGCCGAACACTGTCACAGGCTCGGGTGCTAGCTCGGCGGAGACGGTGAAGTCTTGGAAGTCGCGATCGTTTCCTCCTCCGGCATCGTCGAAGGAGATTTTGCTTCCCTGAGCCAGTTGGGCCATTGTGAGCGATGAATATTGTTCTGGGCCTTTACCGCCGTTGATACTTGTAAATGAGTCGGGGGAGCGGGGGTTGAGCCCAAATTCGCCAAATACGGCTTGCTGACATCCGGCCACCACACAGTCATCTCTGCGAAACTGGGTGTTGGCGGCAAACCATTCGGGGCTGTTCATGAAGGTGCTGCTGGAGGCGTACTGCTCGAATTGTTTGCCACTGCCGCTGTCACTCCAGAGCAGCAGGGCATAAACTTGATCCTGCAAAAAGGTGAAGGTTTGAGTTGGGGAGCCGTTGTTCGATCCCACGGAGTTGCCGAAGGTTCCTTTCCATTCATCGGCGTTCCCGTTATCTGAGGGTTTGAACTCGTAAAACAGTCGGGTGATGTTGCTGTAGCCATTGGCTCCTGTCTGAGCTTGGGCTACCCACAAGCTAGACTGGTAAGCGCCGTGAGATTGGTCGAATGTAAAGTTGATATTGGTATCTCGATCGAACTGGATGCCAGTGCTGCCAAACATGAAAGCTCGGGCGGGCGTGCAGATGCTGAGCAAGATTGTGGTTGCCAAGCTGGCGACTGTAAAAGATGTTTTTTTGACTAGCGTTAAGGTAGTCATAACCCTGATTCCTCCAATATTGTTAGTTAGTAAGCTGGTCAATGCTATCTTGTCAAGACAGGAATAGACGATCGCGACCCTCGGATATTAAGGGCGATCGTCAAACCGACAAAACAGACTCTACGGCAGTGACTCTACGGACTGATATCACTTAGGTGTTTTTTTGAGTCAATGAGTGCTTGTTTTAAGAGTTTTCACTGACACTCTAGTGGCAGACTACTTTCATCTGTCACAGCCAGATTTTCACTCAGTATAGATTTACAAGCTACTACATCTATTGGTATCGCTAACTGTCTCAAATTGACTGGAAGACTTGCAAATATTAGCTTTCATCAAAAATATATAATTTTTTTTTGTCAATTTTTGTGAAATTTTGGTAAAGCTCATCCCAAACTTATAAAGTTTCTCAGAAAAATTTGGCTGTTGGGTGAGTTGCTCCTGGAAGCGGACTGCAAGCTGCTCGCCCTGGAATCGGCTGTGGCGCTGTCCAGAGTAGGAATTGGAGCGAGTTGTTTGGCACTAGAAGCAAGTTGCAGAAGAGGCGATCGGTACTTACGCATTTTTGACTGCTAATCGTCAAGGTTGTTCAACTGACAGTTGACAGTTGACAGTTGACAGTTGACAGTTGACAGTTGACAGTTGATAGTTGACAGTTGATAGTTGACAGTTGATAGTTGACAGTTGATAGCACTTGACAAAGGAAAGAAGAGGATTGGAGTAATGAATAGTCTGCTTTTAATTTATCCTTAAAAGGGTTCCGGCTTTAAACCAATTATTTATGGTAATTAAATAGATAGATTTCCTGCGGATTTGCTATATTTTTTCGAGGCAAAATACCGTAAATCCTATTGACAGGAGGAACCTTCATGAGTCAGAATAGGGAAAGATAAATACGATCGCACTTTTAGCACAGATCTTTAACCACAATGGCAGCCAACAAACTAAATTTGCTCGGATGGTTATTCATACTTGGCTGCCTCAATGCAGCGGCCGGCTCGGCTTCCGCGCAACCCATCACCCCCGCACCAGACGGCACGAATACAGTCGTGACACCCAACGGCAATCGCTACGACATTTCCGGGGGGTCATTGGGCGGTGACAAGGCTAACCTGTTTCACAGTTTTACTCAGTTTGGTCTCAGTTCCGGTCAAACGGCAAACTTTTTAACCAATCCCAACATTCAAAATATCTTAGGAAGAATTAACGGAGGAAATCCTTCTGTAATCAACGGCTTAATTCAAGTTACAGGCGGCAATTCCAACCTGTTTTTGATGAATCCGTCGGGGATAATTTTCGGACAAAATGCCAGCCTCAACGTACCGGGTTCTTTTAACGCCACGGCGGCGACAGGTATCGGTTTTGGGAACAATCAGTGGTTTAGTGCGATCGCCAATAACAACTGGGCAGCTTTAATCGGGAATCCGAACAGTTTCGCATTTACCAGTCCGCAAGCAGGAAGCATTGTAAATGCCGGGAATTTGACGGTGGCACCCGGTCAAAGTTTAAGTTTGACGGGGGGGACGGTTGTGAATACCGGCCAGCTAAACGCGCCAGGAGGCGGTGTTCTGATTACGGCTGTACCCGGTCAAAATTTGGTGCGGATTTCTCAAGCTGGTAATTTATTGAGTTTGGATGTTCAACCAACAGCAACTGGGGGATCGCTGCCGAATAATTGGACGCAGCCAGTGTTATCTTTGCCGGAGTTGCTGACGGGTAAAGGGCAGGAACAAGCAACGAATTTGACGGTAAATCCGAATGGGGATGTGGTGCTGGGGAATTTGGCTGTGCCTGTTGTGGCGGGAACTGCGATCGCCAGTGGCAGTATCAACGTCTCTGGCAATACTGGGGGTAATGTTAACATTTTAGGCGATCGCGTAGGCGCGATCGCGGCTAACATCGATGCTTCGGGTATTAACGGCGGCGGGAATGTACTGATTGGCGGAGATTTTCAGGGTTTGGGGACTGTGCCGAATGCTGTGCGGACGTTTGTGAGTGCAGATTCGACAATTAATGTGGATGCGATTAGCAACGGTAATGGCGGGCGAGCGATCGTTTGGGCTGATGAAACTACTCGTTTTAATGGGAATATTACTGCCCGAGGTGGCTTGTTTTCTGGGAATGGCGGGTTTGTGGAGGTATCGGGAAAACAATCGCTGGATTTCGCTGGGTTGGTGGATTTGCGATCGACTGTCGGCAGTGCCGGAACCTTATTGTTAGATCCTACTAATATTACTATTAGCACAGCTCCGGATGCAGCCGGTGCATTCGGGGGAGGAGTGTTTACTCCCGGTATCGCTGCGCCTACGGCTACAATTAATAACGGGACGCTGCAAACGCAATTGGGTTTAGGTAATGTCACTATTTCTACTACATCTCTTGGTGCGAGTGCAGGGGATATTACAGTTAGCGCTCCGATTGCTTGGGCTAATAAAAATTCCCTGACTCTGAATGCCAGTAATAGCATATTTGTTAACAACAATATCACAACTCAGGGAGGCAATATCACCCTGAATGCTGATACCGACAATCTCGCCGGTGGTAATGTCACCATTACCAATGCGACGATTAATACAAATGGTGGCAATTTTACCGGTATTGGCCGCGGGAATACTGTCAATGGAAATGGGATTAATATTAATGGTGGTACGATTAATGCTGGTGGTGGGAATATTGACCTCACTGGTAGTAGTGCAGGAAACACGGCAATCAACGTCGGCCTTCAGGTATCTGGCGGAACCATTACACCTACTTTAGTAACTACTGGAACGGGAAAGATTACCCTTACTGGCACTAGCGGTACCAGCCTCAATAGTGACGGGATAATTTTGCGCGGGCCTACTATAAGTTCAGCCAATGGTGAGATTACACTGATTGGTAACGGCAGCGGATCTGGTAACGGCATTCTGATTTTGAGTAATGCCGTGGTGGAATCAACGGGGACGGGAAAAGTTGGCCTGACTGGTACGGGCGGCAATGGGATTAATGGCAGCAATAGAGGGATATCTATTGAGACAAATAGCAGCGTTAAATCATTCGATGGAGATATCAGTCTTATTGGAAAAGGTGGCAGCAGTGGAAGCAGTAATTACGGTATTGCGATCGACAACGCGGCCTTAGTGCAATCAACAGGCATTGGAAGTATTAGTTTCAGCGGTACCGGCGGTGCGGGCAAAAACAATAACTCCGGGATATTGATTAACGCCGCCAAAGTGCTATCAAACAATGGAAACATCAGTTTCGCAGGGACAGGTGGTGGCACTGGAATTGGTAACCACGGTATTCGCATGGAAAACCTGCCGTCGTCAGAGGTACCACTTCTAAATGGATCGTTAGTTGAATCAACTGGAAGCGGAAGTATTTCTTTCAACGGTACGGCTGGTGCGGGCACAGACAATAACAGCGGGATATCTGTTGCTAATTCTAACGTGCGATCGGCGAGTGGAAATATCGCCATGACTGGCACAGGTGCGGGGACTGGTATCAATAAAACAAATTATGGCATTATTGTTGAGGGTAATTCAGCAGTAGAATCGACGAAGGCAAGTATCGATCTGAATGGTAAGGCAGCAATCGGTTCGGCGGCAATTTATCTGAATAATGGAGCGCTCAAATCGACGGTGGGAAATGTTGCTCTGACTGGTAATGGGCCAAGCGGTACTAATGAAATTAACCTGAATAATAGCAACATCAACCTGACGGCAGGAACCGGTAATGATGTTACTTTGACCAGTGATGCAATTACGGTTTCACCCACGTCTCAAGTCAAAGGCAACGGTACTATTCTGTTGCAACCTCTGACTCCGAGTTTAGGTATTACTGTTGGCACTGCCGGTAATTCTGCTGATTTGAATCTCAGCACTACTGAACTCGCAGCTTTCAAGGGATTTTCCCAAATGATTGTCGGGCGGGCGGACGGCAGTGGGACGATCGCAATTGCTGACCCCAGTGCTGTTACTTTTGATTTTCCGGTTACATTTCGATCTCCCCAAACTAACGCCACAACTAGCGGCACAATTGCAGTCAATGGCAACATTAAAGGTATAAATAACGCTTCAATTAGTTTTGATGCTGCCACTACTAACTTAAATGCAAATGTTGTCACCAACGAACAGAATATTACCTTTGGTGGTAAAGTGTCTCTCGTTCAGGGTTCTAATGTCACTCTCGATACTGGGTTGACGAAGGCAGGCGACATTAATTTTAAGGGAACTGTTGACGGCGATGGGAAGCTAACTTTGACTTCGGGAACAGGTATTATTAATCTTAACGGGGCTGTTGGGGGGACTGTGCCTTTGGGTTCCCTGACAATAGTCAATTCTCAGAATGTTACCAGTACCAGTCCGATCGCGATTACCACTACTGGCGATATTACTACAGGCAATATTACGAATCCCGGACGGGCGATCGCGCTTACGAGCAACAATGGTAACATTACGAGGAGTTCCACAGGGGCGATCGATACCAGTTCTACTACTGGAAGTGGCGGCCCGATTGCACTGAGTGCGAACAATATTACTCCTGGTAATCTTAACTCAAGTTCCACGGCGGGCGATGGTGGAAAAATTACCCTCACCGGTAAAACAGGCAACATTTTAGCAGATCCCGGAGTAGTTTGGAACTCTAGTTCTACGAACGGTGCGGGTGGCGATATCGCGATCGCCACACCCAATCTAGTTCGGATCAATATCATTGATGCTAGGGGATTGTCCGGTACGGGAAATATTAGCATTAGCGGTAATGACATGAGCTTTTCGGGAGGCCCAGATTCCGTACAGGGTAAGGGTACTTTGTCAATTGCGCCGTCTTCGCCTAATGTCGGAATTCGCTTCCAGGATGCACTTGCTGACGATCCGAAGGCGATCGATTTAGGAAAACAATTTTTCTCCTCCTTGGCTAATGGATTTAGTGGAATTGCGATCGGAACTAATACTACCGCAGGCAATATCACGGTAGACAATTTGCCTGCTGTTTTCAAAGATCCTGTGACTTTCAATACTCAAGGCACAATTTTTGTAAATAAAGCTCAAGCAATTTCGGGAACTGATGATGCTTCAGTTACTCTCAACGCTACTACTAATAACCTGAAGGGAAATATTACCACCGCCGCTCAAGATATCACCATTAAGGGTAATGTCTTAGTCGGAGATAGCGTCTTGATCGGCAATGGAAATTCAGCAAGTGGCAAGATTCTGTTGAATGATAATATTGATGGCAGTGGCAATCTCACTTTAGAAACAGGTACGGTAAATATTGCGGTGAAAGGTGCTATAGGTAATACCGTACCCTTAGGAAATATTATTGTCAACAGTGGTGGTACGGCTACATTTAATGCTGTCACTGCTAGCAGTTTCACTACCAATGCTGGCGGCAAAACTGAATTAAATGGCAATGTGACTACCACCGGCGCTCAAACCTATGGAGATGCTGTCACGATTGCCAACAATCCAATTCTCGCAGGCACGGGCGTTACTTTCAACGATACTGTGAACGGTAGCAGCAATTTGACGGTGAATGGGGGTAGCGGTAATATTACATTTAGCGGTGCAGTTGGGACTATAAGTGCGATCGGCAATCTGACAGCTAACTCTACAGGTACAACCACATTTAATACTGTCAGTTCTGCCAGCGTCACTACCAATGCGGTTGGTACAACTATACTCAAGGGCAATGTCATTACAACTGGCCCTCAAACCTATGGAGATGCTGTCACAATTGCCAACAATCCGATTCTCTCAGGTAGCGCTGTGACTTTCAATAATAATGTTGACGGCACTGGCGATTTGACTGTGAATTCGGGTAGTGGCAATATTACATTCAGCGGTGCAGTTGGGGCTGCAAGTGCGATCGGCAATCTGAAAGCTAACTCTCAAGGAATAACTGCATTTAATCAAACAGTCAAGGCCGCGAGTTTGACTACAGATGCGGGTGGCACAACTCAAGTGAAGGGAAATGTCACTACAACTAACCCTCAAACCTATAACGATGCAGTCACGATTGCCAATAATCCGATTCTGTCAGGTAGCGAATTAACTTTTAACAATACTGTTGATGGTGGCAGCGATTTGACGGTGAAGGCGGCTAGCGGTAATGTTACCTTCACAAGTGCGATCGGCAAAACAACTCCTCTGACAAGTTTAACTGCCAACAGCAAAACATCTTTAGGTGGCAGTGTTACGACAACTGGCGGTCAAACTTATGCAGATGCAGTGACAATTGCCAACAATCCGATTCTCGCAGGCACCGATATTACTTTCAACAAGACTGTTGACGTAGCTGGCAATCTCGGTATTGCTGCTGACAATGTTAATCTCAAAGGAATTGTCACAACCACCAATGACGGGGCGCTCACAATTACCAATAAGGTTAATCTCAATATTGAGAAAAACCTGAATTTAGACGGTGCATTCAGTCAAAAAGGGGCGGGAACTGTTGCGGTTAGCGGCAATATCGCCACAACTAATGATAACATCAGTTTTCAAGGCCCGGTGACACTAAAAGCTCCTGTAAGTTTTACACCGGGAGATGCAACTATTGCTTTCGGTTCGACTTTAGCAGCAGGAAGTAACTCGCTGAATTTAACAGCAAGTGAAATTAATTTTTCCGATAAGGTTTCTGGTACGGCCTCGCTAGCGTTGCAACCGACAAAGGCAGGACAAAATATTGTGGTTGGTGGCACCGACAACACTACTCCCGCTTTAGATTTGACGGCATCAGAAATTAATTTGATTCAAAAGGGATTTAGCTCGATCGCGATCGGGAAATTGAATGGTAGTGGCAATATTACCATTCCTAACGATCTCACTTTTACCGCCCCAGTCACGATTCAAACGGGAACTGGTACGATCGCACTTAACGCCAATATTACCGGAAATGACAACAGCAGTATTGCTCTTAACAGCAATAATGTCAAACTCGGCAATGATGTCGCTCTCAGCAGTGCCGTCGGTAATGTTAGTATCGCAGGTGCGATCGATGGATCTCGGCGCTTGAACATCAATGCTACTAAAGGCAATGTGCTGCTGCAAGGAAATATCGGAAACACAACACCACTGACAGGTTTGAATGTTACTGCCTTAAATACTAAGTTGGGTGGCAATGTTACCACTAATAACAGCAATATCAATATTAACGGTTCTCTCGGGTTGACGAAAGATGCTGTATTCAAGACTGCTGGCGGGAATATTGGCTTTGGGGGTGCGATCGACAGTATAGATGGCGCCCGGAATCTAAATCTCGCAGCAGGTAGCGGCAGCATCACTTTTAATGGATCGGTGGGCGCAACCACAGCCCTAGGAAATCTGACAGCCAATGCTGCGGATGTTACAGCAAACTCGAATATTAACGCGCAAAGCTTGCAAGTAAATAGCACCGGAAATATCAATTTGTTGGGAAATGTCACTGCTTCAAACGGGCAAAATGGAGGGACAATCGAGCTTTCGAGCCCTACCGGAAAAGTGAATGCTAGAGATTTGAATACAGCGGGAAATACTGGCGGGAACATTACCGTTAAAGCTTTAAATTCAATTACGGCGGGAAAAATTACCTCCTTCGGTACACCCGGAAATGGTGGCAATGTGTTCTTAGATCCGATCGGCGATCTTCAAGTAGAGTCAATTAATGCCCAAGGCGGTACGCGTGGCACTGGTGGCGATGTGTTTATTTCGACGGGGAATTTTTTCCGCGCTACAGGTGGTTTTTCCACCGCACTTTCGCCGACAGGATTTGCTAGTATTTCTACTGCGGGTGGCGCCGGTGGTGGCAAAATTACAATTGTGCACGCTGGTGGAGATCAAGGCCCACCGATTCAACCGTTTGTCGTGGGAGATACTACTATTAACGGTACGGCGGGTGCAATTACAACTGGACAATCTAGAATTACATCGCAGTCGTTTCCGCGTTCTAGTATTGTGGGTAATATTGTGTTGTTGACTGACGACGGCAAAGATCCAGCGCCAACAAATCGGCAGCCAATCCCGCCGACACCTGAAGTAATTCCGCCGACAAATGGGCCGACACCTGAAGTAATTCCGCCGACAAATGGGCCGACACCTGAAGTAATTCCGCCAACAAATGGGCCAAACACGGGCATCATTCCGCCGACAAATGGGCCGACACCTGAAGTAATTCCGCCAACAAATAGGCCAAACACGGGCATCATTCCGCCAACAAATGGGCCGAACACGGGTATCATTCCGCCAACAAATGGGCCGAACACGGGTATCATTCCGCCGACAAATGGGCCGAACACTGGTATCATTCCGCCGACAAATGGGCCAAACACTGGTATCATTCCGCCGACAAATGGGCCAAACACTGGTATCATTCCGCCGACAAATGGGCCAAACACTGGTATCATTCCGCCGACAAATGGGCCGAACACTGGTATCATTCCGCCGACAAATGGGCCGAACACTGGTATCATTCCGCCGACAAATGGGCCGAACACTGGTATCATTCCGCCAACAAATGGGCCGAACACTGGTATCATTCCGCCGACAAATGGGCCGAACACTGGTATCATTCCGCCGACAAATGGGCCGAACACTGGTATCATTCCGCCGACAAATGGGCTAATCTCGGAAAATATTCCGCCGACAAATGGGCAGATCGAGGGTCTTATTCCGCCGACAAATCGGTCAACAATTTCGTCGCCCATAACTGACATCATTCCGCCGACAAATCGCTCGACAGTTTCGCCGACAACCGAAGGAATTGCGCCGACAAATCGCTCGACAGTTTCGCCGACAACCGAAGGAATTGCGCCGACAAGCCGACAACCGAAGGAATTGCGCCGACAAATCGCTCGACAGTTTCGCCGACAACCGAAGGAATTGCGCCGACAAATCGCTCGACAGTTTCGCCGACAACAACAGAAGCAGCAGTACCTGCGATCGATTCTAACCCATTGTCGATCGCACGTGGCAGCACAGTAGGAACAGCAGCATCAGCATCGTCCGCACCGGCAGCTACACCCACACCGGCAGCTACACCCTCAACCCCCGAAACAGAAGACTTGCAGCCCCGGAGTATTCCACGCCTAAACAGTTCCGGTGTTGTTAACGATCGCATTTTAAGACTTGATTCTAGTATCATCAGTAACTTGCCCTCGGGCGAATCACAGCCAACACAAAGCAGCAACGAATCAGCGCCAGCAGCCAACTCTAATTCTCGTTTAGCGCTGGGATATGTCTCGTCTCCCGATCGACTTTTTGAAACTAACGACATCCAGAAAATAGTCTGGGGAGTCGAAGGACTGAGGAATCAAGAATTTGCATCATACCTGGGGATAAAAAGCAACCTCCCAGACGAACAACTCTTGGTTCCGACATTCCAAGAAACATTAAGAAATATCGAACAGCAAACCGGCAAGCGGTCTGGTATTATCTACATGGTCTCGCGAGTCGATCGACTGGAACTAATTTTAATTCCTCCCGTAGGGCGATCGATTCACTACAGCGTTCCGGAAGCCAACAGAGCAGCTCTTTTCCCGGTTGTCAAAGAGTTGCGGGATGAAATCACCACTCCCGCCAAACGCAATACTACCAGTTATCTACCCTCCGCCCAGCAACTGTATAAATGGGCGATCGCACCTCTAGAAAAAGACTTAGAAAGGTTAGGAATTAAGACTTTATTGCTGTCAGTAGATCCGGGATTGCGGAGTGTACCTTTTGCCGCTTTGCACGACGGTAAAGGCTTCTTGATTCAAAAATACAATTTCAGCCTAATTCCGAGTTTTAGTGCCACTAACACTAATTACAAATCGGTTAATAGCACCAGAGTGCTAGCAATGGGACGATCGGAATTTGTGGACAAAAAGCCATTACCCAGCGTCCCCCTAGAATTGCAGATGATTTCTGGTCAGTTGCAGGGGCCATTTTTCCTCAATTCAGCTTTCACCTTAGATACACTCAACTCCGAACACGCCAAGGGAGAATTTCGGATTGTTCACCTAGCAACCCATGCGGAATTCCAACCAGGAAAAGCGAGTAATTCCTACATTCAACTCTGGAATTCTAAATTGCGACTCAATGATATGGGAAGTTTAAATTGGCGCAATCCGCAGGTAGACTTGTTAGTATTGAGTGCTTGTACAACTGCTTTGGGCGATCGCGAATCAGAGTTAGGTTTTGGAGGTTTAGCGGTCAAATCCGGCGCTGCATCTGCCCTAGGGAGTTTGTGGTATGTTGACGATGGAGGCACTTTGGGACTGATGAGCGAATTTTACTACCAACTTCGAGGAGGCACAACTAAGGCAGAAACCCTGCAACTTGCTCAACAAGCAATGATTGCTCGTCAAGTTGGAATTAAAAACCAACAGTTAGTGACAACAGGAGGGAAGTTGAATTTACCAGCTAATATCAAACAAAGAAACCAAGATTTTTCTCATCCTTACTACTGGAGTAGTTTCACCCTGATCGGCAGTCCTTGGTAAGCTACCATATGCAAGATTCCGAACTTACCTAACTGACCAAAAAATTGGGATACAAGCCCCGTCCTTCTAGGACGGCTTTTCTTGATTTCTAATATATTCCTTTAAGACTTCTAGAGGCGCGCCCCCTACAGAAACCGCAAAATAGCTAGGACTCCATAAAGCTTCTTTGTGAGGTTTTTTGTATCCAGCCTGTCCGTAGCGACGGCTAGAAACTCCTTTCAAAGCATTCACTATTTGAGAGATAGAAAGTTTAGGCGGATACTCAATCAGCGCATGAATGTGATTACCTTCACCATTAAACTCCAGAACCTGAAAATTCATTTTTTCAGCAACCTCTCGAAACGTTTTTTCAATCAAATCAAGACTTTCGCCCGTAAATACAGGCCGACGGTACTTTGTCACGCAGACCAAGTGCATTTTAATTTCTGTAACAGAATGCCGTTCTCGGCGGTAAGTAAATAGTTGTCATTGCCTGTAGACCAATATATAATCAAATAATAGACCAATTTTAACACAACCCGTGAAAGCAAGATTTCGTTACAGATTTTACCCAACCGACCAACAACAGCAGAGCCTAGCTCGGTTGTTTGGCTGCGTCCGGGTAGTCTGGAACGATGCGCTCGCACTTTGCAAACAGTCAGACAAAAAACCAAGTTCGGCAGATTTGCAAAAAATCGTCATAACTGGGGCTAAAAATACTGAAGAAAGGGCTTGGCTGGGAGACGTGTCGTGCGTCCCGCTGCAACAATCAGTTGCCGACCTGGATATTGCTTTTAAGAACTTTTTCAACTCCTGCAAGGGAAAGAGAAAAGGTCGTAAAGTCGGATATCCTAAGTTCAAAAAAAGAACCAGCAGTCAATCGGCGCGTTTTAGAGTTGGAGGATTTTCAATCAAAGGTGATGGAGTTTATCTAGCCAAGATTGGAATTGTCAATCCGATTTGGTCGAGGGCGTTACCATCTGAACCTAGTTCCGTCACGGTAATCAAGGATTGTGCAAATCGTTATTTGCTGAGCTTTGTAATAGAAATTCAACCCATTTCATCTGAGGCTAAAAACCCCAGCATCGGAATCGATTTAGGAATCAAAACCTTTGCGGTGATGAGCAACGGCGAGAAAGCCGAAAGCCCTAGCTATAAAAAACTAGACCGCAAAGTTCGCAAATTGCAACGCAAGTTAGCCCGTCAGCCCAAAGATTCCAAGAGAAGGAATGTAACTCGCATTAGAATCGCCAAGCTGCACAATAAAATTGCCGATACTCGCAAAGATTTCTTACACAAGTTTTCAACCAAAGTAATCAACGAAAACCAAGTGATTGTTTTGGAAGATTTAAATGTGTCTGGCATGGTAAAGAATCGCAAACTCTCAAGAGCAATTAGCCAACAAGGATGGTATGAATTCCGAACTTTGTGCGAGGCTAAATCAGAGAAGTTTGGCAGAGAGTTCAAGGTCATCAGTCGATGGGAACCTACCAGTCAGGTTTGTTCAGACTGCGGTTTTAAGTGGGGGCAAATCGATTTGTCTATTCGCTCAGTGCTTTGTTTGAATTGCGGTACTGAGCAAGATAGAGATGAAAACGCCGCTAAGAATATTGAGAAAGTCGGGATGGGGAATCGCCACGACTCTAAACGGGCGCAGAGGGACTGTCAGACTACTTCGGTAGCTTTTCCCCGATGAAGCGTCAAGAATCACCGTTGCTTCAGCACGGTGAGTATTTCAAATGAGGAACTTTGAGGAGTAAGACTAAGGATAGATAAATACATCGCACTTTTAGCACAAATCTTTAAACACAATGGCAGCCAACAAACTACATTTGCTCGGATGGTTATTCATAGTTGGCTGGCTCAATGCAGCGGCTGGTTCCGCTTCCGCGCAACCCATCACCCCAGCAGCAGACGGCACGAACACAGTCGTGACACCCAATGGCGATCGCTACGACATTACCGGGGGGTCATTGGGCGGAGATAAAGCTAACCTGTTTCACAGTTTTACTCAGTTTGGTCTCAGTTCCGGTCAAACGGCAAACTTTTTAACCAATCCCAACATTCAAAATATTTTAGGAAGAATTAACGGGGGAAATCCTTCTCTAATCAACGGCTTAATTCAAGTGACAGGTGGCAATTCTAACCTGTTTTTGATGAATCCGTCGGGGATAATTTTTGGGCAGAATGCCCTGCTCAACGTACCTGGTTCTTTTAACGCCACGGCGGCCACAGGTATCGGTTTTGGGAACAATCAGTGGTTTAGTGCGATCGGCAATAACAACTGGGCAAGCTTAATCGGGAATCCGAACAGTTTCGCATTTACCAGTCCGCAAGCAGGAAGCATTGTAAATGCAGGGAATTTGACGGTGGCGCCCGGTCAAAGTTTAAGTTTAATCGGTGGTACGGTAGTCAATACCGGTCAGTTAACTGCGCCGTCTGGCAATATTACCGTGATGGCCGTACCCGGTCAAAATTTGGTACGGATCGCTCAAACCGGAAATTTGCTGAGTCTGGAAATTCAGCCGACAGCTAGCCAAAGTTCCTTGCCGAATAATTTCGCGCAGCCAGTGCTATCTTTGCCGCAGTTGCTGACTGGAAAAAGCCAGGAACAAGCAACGAATTTGACGGTAAATGCCAATGGGGATGTGGTGCTGGCGGGGAATGTGGCTGTGCCTGTTGTGCCTGGAACTGCGATCGCCAGCGGCAGTATCAACGTCTCGGGTAATACTGGGGGTAATGTTAGCATATTGGGCGATCGTGTAGGTGCGATCGCGGCTAACATCGATGCTTCGGGTATTAACGGCGGTGGGAATGTACTGATTGGGGGAGATTTTCAGGGTTTGGGGACTGTACCGAATGCTTTGCGGACATTTGTGAGTGCAGATTCGACGATTAATGTGGATGCGATTAGCAACGGGAATGGCGGGCGAGCGATCGTTTGGGCTGATGAAACTACTCGGTTTAATGGCAATATTACTGCCCGAGGTGGCTTGTTGTCGGGGAATGGCGGGTTTGTGGAGGTGTCGGGAAAACAATTTTTAGACTTCCGAGGCAATGTTAATACTCTGGCTGCTAACGGTAATCCTGGATTATTGTTGCTCGATCCCACAAATATTACGATTCAAAATGGCGCGGGAACTTTTACTGCACTAACTCAGGTAGATCAATTTGCCGATCCTGACATTGGGGGAAATACGATTGATGCTGCTCTAATTAATAGTGCTGCGACTAATGTGATTTTGCAAGCTACCAATGATATTACTTTTAATGCTCCGGTCAATATAGCTACTCCGGGAGTTGGATTGACGGCTTTAGCTAATAACAACATTGATGTCAAGGCTAATATTACAACTAAAGCAGGTAACGTTACTCTGAATGCTGATGCCGACAATCTCAATGGTGGTAGTCTCACCATTGGCAATGTGACGATCAATACAAATGGTGGGAATTTTACAGGTATTGGTCGCGCGAATGTTGCCACTACACCAGGAATTAATGTTGGTGGAAAAATCAATGCTAATGGTGGAAACATTGACCTCAATGGTAGTGCAGGAAACACAGCAAACAACACTGGTCTTGAGATATTTACTGGCACGTTAACAACAACTGGAACAGGAAAAATTACCCTCAATGGGACTAGCGGTAGTAGTCTCAATAGTGACGGGATAGTTTTGCGTAGCTCTACGATAACTTCAGTCGATGGTGATATTACTTTCACTGGTATTGGCAGCGGATCTGCTAAATACGGCATCCGGTTAGTGAATAACGACTTGGTGGAATCAACGGGGACGGGAAAAGTCAACCTGACGGGTACGGGTGGTAATGGGATAGGTAGCACTGGAGGGATATTTATTGCTAACAATGGCTTACCAGTTCGATCGAAGGTTCTATCGAAGGATGGAGATATTACCCTGACTGGAACAGGTTCGGGGAGCGGGGATAACAACACGGGCATTGCGATTTTAGGGTTGGTGGAATCCACAGGCATTGGGAAAGTGACTCTAAACGGTGTTGCCAGTGATGGGAATGGGAATAACAATAATGAAGGGATATTGATTTCTTTTCCTGCTCAAGTTCGATCGACGAACACTGGGGATATCACGTTTACTGGAACAGGCAAGGGAAGCGGGGATAACAACACCGGCATTCTGATTCAAGGGTTGGTGGAATCCACAGGCACCGGGAAAGTGACTCTAAACGGTGTTGGCGGTGATGGGAAGGGGAATAATAATCAAGGGATAAATATTGATGCTCCGGCTCAAGTTGGATCGACCAAAAGTGGGGATATCACGTTTACTGGAACAGGTAAGGGAAGCGGGAAGGACAACATCGGCATTGCAATTTTAGGGTTGGTGGAATCCAAAGGCACCGGCGGAAATGTTACTTTGACAGGCGATCGAATTCAACTGTTAGCCCCATCTGAAGTCAAGGGTGCTGGTACAATTCGGTTGCAACCTCTGACGCCGAGTTTAGGTATTACTGTTGGCGGCACCGATCTCGATGATCCTAATGTTTTGCAGCTCAGGAATGCTGAACTTGCACGGTTCAAGGGGTTTAATGAAATGGTAATCGGACGGGCTGACGGGAAGGGGACGATCGCCATTAACCCCGCTGGTGTTACTTTCCCTTACTCGACAACTTTGCAATCTCCAAGCGGAGGCGCGATCGCAGTCAATGGCCCAATTACTACTCAAGACAAGAGTATCTCGTTTGTCGGCAAAGTTTCCCTCGGTAATGATGTCACTCTCAACACTAAAAACCTCAGCGGTGGGAATATTACCTTTGGCGGCACTGTTGACGGCAACAATAAATTAAATATTACTGCTGGAACTGGTACTGTCAATTTTAACGGGCCTGTCGGTGACACTAATCCCTTGGCTGCACTTGGGGTAAATCCAGAAGCCAATATTACCAGCACTGGCGCTATAAGTATCAAAACAACTGGCGATATTGCCACGGCCAATATTACTACTAAGAATCCCGGAGGGGCGATCGCGCTTACGAGCAATAAGGGCAATATTACAACATCAGGATCAGTTAACACGAGTGCTTCGGGGGGAGATATCACTCTGAAAGCTTCTAAGAATGTTAATGTGGCTCAAATAAATTCCGGCACGGGAAATATTTCGTTAATTGGGAAAGAAGCTAACTTTGGTGGGGCTGCTAATTCTGTTCAAGGTACGGGTACTTTTTCTCTGCAACCGTTTGATGCAAGCGGTAATATTCAGTTCATAAATGGATTAGCTAATCCTGTCGATCCGAATACTATTTATGTGGGACAGCAGTTTCAAGATGCCCTGCAAGATGGATTTAAGTCGATCGCGATCGGCAGAACAGACGGCACTGGTACAATTACCTTTGACAGACCTCACAGTTTCCAAGATCCGGTGACTGTTAAATCTCCCGGCGGTGCGATCGTTATCAATCAACCACTCACCGGAAAAGATAATGCCTCGATCGTTTTTGACGGCAAGACAACACTCAACGCAGGCGTTAGCACCATCAAGCAAGATATCACTTTCCAAAGTCCTGTACTCGTCCAAGATAATGCTTCTGTCAACACAGGTGCAGGTGCAAATATTCTGTTCAACAACACCGTCAAGGGCGCACTGACAGGAACCAAAGACCTAAGTTTAACGGCAGGTACGGGAAATATTATATTCACCGGTGCAGTTGGGGATAAAAGTGCGATCGGCAATCTTAAAGTTAACTCTCAAGGAACAATTCTATTCAATGAAACAGTCAATGCTGCAAGTTTGACTACAGATACTGGCGGTACAACTATACTCAATGGTAATGTGACAACCACCGGCAGTCAAACCTATCAAAATACAGTTACAATCACCAAAATAAATCCAACTCTCACAGCAGGTAACGGTATTACTTTCAAGAATATTGTTAACCTTAGTAACAGTGGCAGCGATTTTACTGTGGATGGGGGTACTGGTGATGTTACGTTCAGTAGTGCAGTTGGAAATCTAAGTGCGATCGGCAATCTTAAAGTTAACTCTCAAGGAATAACTGCATTTAATAAAACAGTCAATGCCGCAAGTTTGATTACAGATGGTGGTGGCACAACTACACTCAATGGCGATGTCACTACCACCGGCCCTCAAACCTATGGAGATGCTGTCACGACTGCCAAGAATCTCACTCTCTCAGGCACAGGCATTACTTTCAATAATACTGTTAAGTCTAATAACATCAGCGATTTGACTGTGGATGGGACTACTGGTGATGTTACATTTAAGGATGCAGTTGGGGATAAAAGTGCGATCGGCAATTTAACAACTCTATCTCAAGGAACAACTGCATTTAATAAAACAGTCAATGCCGCAAGTTTGACTGCTGGTGGTGGCGGCACAACTCAACTGAAGGGAGATGTGACGACAACCGGCTCTCAAACCTACACAGATGCAGTTACAATCGCCAACAATCCGATTCTCAAAGCAGGTAGCGACGTTACTTTCAACAATACAGTTGACGGTAGCGGGGATTTGAAAGTCAATGCGGGTAGTGGTAATATTACATTCAACGGTGCAGTTGGAAGTCCAAAGGATCTCGGCAATTTAACAACTAACTCTACAGGAACAACCGCATTTAATCAAACGATCAATGCAGCGAGTTTGACTACAGATGCAGGCGGGACAACTCAGGTAAAGGGAAATGTCACGACAACCGGCAATCAAACTTACGGAGATGCAGTGACATTAAATGCTGCTGTAACTTTTACACTAGGAAATGCAACTATTGCTTTCGATTCGAGTTTGTCGGCAGGAAGTAACCCGCTGACTTTAAAAGCAGGTGAAATTAATTTTGCTGGGCCAGTTTCTGGTACTGGTGCGCTCACACTGCAACCGGCAACAGCAGGACAAAATATTGTGGTTGGAGGAACTGATAACACTACTCCCGCTTTAGATTTGACTCCATCGGAAATTAAGTTGATTCAAAAGGGATTTAGCTCGATCGCGATCGGGCGATCGGATGGCAGTGGCAATATTACTATTCCTAGCGATCGCACTTTTTCCGATCCAGTCACGATTCAAACGGGAACTGGTACGATCGCACTTAACGCCAATATTACCGGCAAAGACAACAGCAGTCTTACTCTTAACGGCAAAGTCCAACTCGGCAGTGATGTCATTCTCAGTAGTGACACAGGTAATGTTAGTGTCGCAGGTGCGATCGATGGATCTCGGCGCTTGAACATCAATGCTACTAAAGGTAATGTGCTGCTGCAAGGAGATATCGGAAAAACAACGCCACTGACAGGTTTGAATGTGACTGCCTTAAATACTAAGTTGGGTGGCAATGTTACCACGAATAACGGCAATATCAATATTGATGGTGCGATCGGGCTGACGAATGATGCTGTATTGAGCACGGCTGGGGGGAATATTGCGTTTGGAAGTGCGATCGACAGTATAGATGCGGCCCGGAACCTAACTCTGGACTCTGGTAGTGGCAGCATCACTTTCAATGGATCGGTGGGCGCCAGCAGCAAATTAGGAAATATTCTGATTAAAAATGCTGGCGATGTCACAGCCAATTCGACAATTAATGCAGCACAAGTGACAGCACAAAACACGAAAACATTCAACTTATTGGGAGATGTAACCGCAGGCAAAGTTAATATTACTTCCAACGGCGATATCACGGTTAAAAATATTACTACTAATGGTGGAGAAATTTTCTTCAAAAGCGGTAACGTTTTCACAGCAGGTAATTTGAATACATCGGGAAGTACGAGCGAGAATATCAACGTTAATATTACTGCCACTGGCGATATCAGCGTTAAAAACGTTACTACTAATGGTGGAGAAATTTTCTTCAAAAGCGGTAACGTTTTCACAGCAGGTAATTTGAATACATCGGGAAGTACGGGCGGGAACATCACTGTTAAGGCGATAACTTCAATTACAGCAGGACAAATTAACTCCAGCGGTACAGCCGGAAATGGTGGCAATGTGTTCCTAGATCCGATCGGCGATATTCAAGTCGGTTTCATCAATGCCCAAGGCGGTACTAACGGCAAGGGCGGCAATGTTACAGCCGTCGCGGGAAATTTTTTCCGAGCTACAGGCTCTTTCCCAACAACTTTTTCGCCGACAGGATTTGCTAGTATTTCCACTGCTGGTGGCACCGATGGAGGAAATATTTCAATTGCCCACACTGGAGGAGATGGAGGGGGAGTGATTCAACCGTTTGTCGTGGGAAATGCAACTATAAATGGTACGGCGGCTGCAATTACAACTGGGCCATCTAGCATTACATCGCAGTCGTTTCCTCGTACAGCTAGTGGTGTGCCTAGTATTGTATTTCCTACTGATGATGGGATCGATCCAACTCCAACTCCAACTCCGATTCCAACTCCAAATCCAACTCCCACTCCGATCGCAACTCCAACTCCAAATCCAACTCCCACTCCGGTTGTGGTTCAAACTCCGAGTCCAACTCCCACTCCGATCGCAATTCAAACTCCGAGTCCAACTCCCACTCCGATCGCAATTCAAAACTCCGAGTCCAACTCCCACTCCGATCGCAATTCAAACTCCGAGTCCAACTCCCACTCCGATCGCAATTCAAACTCCGAGTCCAACTCCCACTCCGATTGTGGTTCCGACTCCGATCGCAATTCCGACTCCGATTGTGGTTCCGACTCCGATCGCAATTCCCACTCCGATCGCAATTCCGACTCCCATAGCAATTCCAACTCCCATAGCAATTCCGACTCCCATAGCAATTCCGACTCCCATAGCAATTCCGACTCCCATAGCAATTCCAACTCCGATCGCGCCTATCGCCACACCAGCAGCATCCGCCACGCCCGCACCTATCGCCTCAACCTCCGATCCAGAAGACGTTCCAAGTCGCCGTCGAATTCCACCGTTAGACACTCCCGGCCCTGCTGCGGGTCAAATTTTAACACTGGATTCAAGTATCACCAGTAAGTTACCCCCCAGCCAATCGCCAGTAGTGCCCCGCCGCGAAACACCGCCAGCAGTCAACCCTACTCCTAATTTAGTGCTGGGATATGTTCCGCCTCCCGATCGACTTTTTGAAGGTAACGACATAGAAAAAACAGTCTGGGGAATCGAACAAATCAGGAATCAAGAATTTGGAGAATACCTAGGCGTCAAAGCCAACCTTCCCAACCAAAAAGTGATGATGGCGCAATTCCAACAAACATTAAGAAATATCGAACAGGAAACTCACAAGCGGTCTGGAATCATCTATATAATCTCGCGAGTCGATCGACTGGAACTAATTTTAGTTCCTCCCGTAGGGCGGCCGATTCACTACAGCGTCCCCGAAGCCAATAGAAAAGCTCTCGATCCCATAGTTAAGGAATTCCGCGAACAAATCATCAATCCCGCAAAAATCGGTACTAGCAGTTATCTTCCCTCCGCCCAGCAACTGTATCAATGGGCGATCGCACCTCTAGAAAAAGACTTGCAAAACTTAGGAATTGACACCTTGTTGCTGTCAGTCGATCCCGGATTGCGGAGTGTGCCCTTTGCCGCTTTGCACGACGGTAAAGGCTTCTTGATTCAAAAATACAGTTTCAGCCTAATTCCGAGTTTTAGCTTGACTAATCGCGAATATAAGACAGTTAGAGACGCCACAGTGCTAGCAATGGGACGGTCAGAATTTGTCGATAACAAGCCTTTGCCCAGTGTGCCGATCGAATTAGAAGCGATTTCTGCCCAGTGGCGCGGGCAATCTTTCCTCAATTCGAGTTTCACTATAGACAATCTCAACTCGCAACACGCCAACAAAGGATTTCGGATTGTTCACCTAGCAACCCATGCTAACTTCACCTCGGGACAACCGAGCAATTCTTACATTCAACTCTGGAATTACAAATTGCAGCTCAATGACATGGAGAGTTTAAATTGGCGCAATCCGCAGGTAGACTTGTTAGTGTTGAGTGCTTGTAGAACTGCTTTGGGCGATCGGGAAGCAGAGTTAGGTTTTGGAGGTTTAGCAGTCAAATCCGGCGCCAAATCTGCCTTAGGGAGTTTGTGGTATGTTGATGACGGAGGCACTTTGGGACTAATGAGCGAATTTTACCACCAGCTTCGAGGAGGCAAAACTAAGGCAGAAACTCTGCAACTTACTCAACAGGCGATGATTGCTCGTCAAGTTCGGATTGAAAATCGGCAATTAGTGACAACAGCGGGCAACTTAAATTTACCGAATAACATACAACAACAAACCCAAGATTTTTCTCATCCTTACTACTGGAGCAGTTTCACCCTCATCGGAAATCCTTGGTAAGAAGAGTTGACAGTTGACAGTTGACAGTTGACAGTTGACAGTTGACAGAAGGAAGAATTCAAGGGTAGGGTGCGTCAGGAAAGGTAATTTTAAATCATTACCCCTAATCTAATTCTGACGCACCATTTATGCTTGGCATCGGCATCATATTTTCGGCAAAGCTAATCAAAAGTTCTCTCAAACTAGCAAAGGAAGAAGGAAGAAAGAACAATTCAAGGGTAGGGTGCGTCAGGAAAGGTAATTTTTAATTATCACCCCTCATCTCATTCTGACGCACCATTTATTGGAAGTATCTCAGTTTTGCATTTAATAGTGCGAGCGTCCCCGCTCGCGAGCGATGCAAGACTCGCGAGCGGGGACGCTCGCACTACAATAAAAAATGCTTTTTGAAAAAATGAGATCCTCCCTCATTTATGCTTGGCATCGGCATCATATTTTTAGGATGGCAAAGCTAGTCAAAAATTATCTAAAATCAGCAGAAGCTCTGGGCCCAAGCTGTCTCGGATTTGGTGCCGCAGTTCCGTAATTGACGCGACAACCGATGTTTAACAAACTAGAACTGCATTCGAGAGGGACAATTTGCTGGTCGAGGAGGGCGCTGCAACTGACATACTCGTCGTTATTAGTATCTCTTACCATACATTCGATCGCCCTAGCGCCCGATCGAGCCGCCCAACTGTTCATACCTACAACTGCAATCATGTGCTGCCAGAAAAACGACAACACTAAGACTCCCAATAGTACAGCCACTCCCAATCCTGCTTTCACCTTCCAACTGCTCAGGATGTTTCCCACGCTACTTTTTACGTTTTCAGTCCAAGAAATAGAGCTTTCGGAACTTGTTTCTGGAGCCGACAAATTTGTTTGTGTTTGTTCTGGGGTTTCCGACATCACGTATCTCCTCTGATTGCTGGAACTTTGTTCGGTTGGCAGTTACGCGCGATCGCAAATCCCAACTATATCAAATTTTAGCAAAACTAGCCTGTGCCGACAACCGATTCGGGCGCCCAGGCGAGAGAAGTATGTATATTGACGAAGTGCGATCCTCTTTTGCAAGCTTCGCTAACGCAATTTCTATGCCTTTTGAGGTATTGCACAATTTGCGATCGGCTATTTTGCGCCTGCCGCAAAACAGGTTCGTAGTGAGGACTTCAGTCCTTATCAAAATCAGAGGAATGAAGTCCGAATATCAAACACAAAACAGGTTCGTAGTGAGGACTTTAGTCCTCATGAATTTAGAGGACTTCATTCCTGACTACAAACATTGCTGATGGCTACACCTTACGAACAATTATCAATTTTCAAGTTGCCAAAAGTTCCAATAACTCAGCCTCCGACAGTAGCTTAACTCCCAAAGATTGAGCCTTTTCCAACTTAGAGCCAGCATCTTCACCTACAACCACATAATCGGTTTTAGCACTGACAGAACCTGTGACTTTTCCTCCAGCTTTGACAATCAAATCCTTAGCTTCATCTCGTTTCAGAGTCGGCAAAGTTCCGGTAAGTACAAATGTTTTACCTGCAAATTGTAAATTTTGAGCTGCCGAGTTCTGAGTTTTCATTTCTGAATGCAATTGCAATCCCGCAGTTTGCAACCGTGCAATTAAACTTTGATTTGCCGGAACTCGAAACCACTGATAAACAGCTTGTGCAATTTCCGGGCCGATGCCGTAAACTCCCTCAATTCCTGCCGCCGATACCGCTGCTAACTCTTCCACATTGGCAAACCTTTCTGTCAGCAATTGAGCGTTGACACTACCGACATGGCGGATGCCCAGGCCGTAAAGTACCCGCGCATAAGGTTGATTTTTCGATCGGGCGATCGCACTTACCAACTTTTCTGCTAACTTTTTACCCATGCGTTCCAAACCCATCAACCTGTCAGCAGTCAAATCAAACAAATCCGCCGCCGACTGCACCAGATTGCTATCCACCATCTGCTGCACCAACTTTTCCCCAACACCGTTAATATCCAGAGCATCCCGGCTGCAAAAATGAATCAGGGAACCCCTCAAAATCGCCGGACAAGACGTGTTGATGCAGCGAGTCACGGCCTCCCCCTTTTCGCGAACCACAGGCTGCGTGCATTCGGGACAGCAGCTAGGCATTTGAAAAAGTTGAGCATTTGGGGGACGAAGTTCTGCTAAAACTCGGACAACTTCTGGTATAATTTCCCCAGCTTTTCTGACAATTACAGTATCGCCGATATGGAGATTGAGATCGGAAAGTCGATCGCTATTGTGGAGAGAAGCCCGCGAAACCGTCGTTCCAGCCAACTGCACCGGTTTGAGTTCCGCTACGGGAGTCAGCGCGCCGGTTCTCCCGACTTGTACAGTTATTGCTTCTACAATTGTAGGGACTTCGGCAGCCGGATACTTAAGTGCGATCGCCCAACGCGGAAACCTCTGAGTAAAACCCAATTGTTTTTGCAGCCAAACCGAATTAATCTTAACAACAACCCCATCAGTCATGTAAGGTAAATTTCGCCGTTCAGTATCCCAATATTCGTAATACTCCCGCACCTCATCCAACGAAGAGCAAATTTTCCGATTGGGATTCACCTTAAACCCCATCCTTCGCAACAATTCCAAAGATTCCCCTTGCGTCTTTTCCTCATTACCCTCATCTAAATGTAGAGTATAAGCAAAAAAATCCAACCGTCGCTTATCTACAATCTTAGAATCCAACTGTCGCAGCGTACCCGCCGCAGCATTGCGAGGATTAGCAAACAATTGTTCCCCCGCTTTTTCCCGTTCCCGATTAATATCCTCAAACACAGCCAAAGACAAAAAAGCCTCTCCCCGCACTTCCACCACAGGCGGCGGATTATCTAAATTAAGTTTGAGAGGAATCGAGCGAATAGTCTTAACATTTTGAGTAATATCCTCTCCCGCAATCCCATCTCCCCGCGTTGCACCCCGAACTAAAACCCCATTTTCATAGGTTAACGCTAAAGCAGAACCATCAATTTTTAACTCACAAACATAGGAAACCCCCCCCAACCCCCCCTTGCTAAGGGGGGGAGTAATTTCCTGGTAGGAACCCCCCCCCAGCCCCCCCTTGCTAAGGGGGGGAGTAATTTCCCTGTTTTCGTCATTGCTAGGTAGATGTGCAATTCCATCTTGTCCCCCCCCTTGATAAGGGGGGGTTAGGGGGGGTGCATTTCCCCCTTGATAAGGGTGGGTTAGGGGCGGTGAAATGCCATCCTCGGAAGGTAAAATCATATCTTGTCCCCCCCCTTGATAAGGGGGGGTTAGGGGGGGTGCAATTCGCTGCCAGCGTTCCTGCCATTTGGTCAATTCCTCAAAATTAAAAGCATTTTCCAAACTGTAGAGAGGAATATTGTGCTTGACGCTAAAAAATTGAGTAGCCGGCTTTTCTCCCACGCGCTGAGTCGGACTTTCCGCAGCAATCAACTCAGGATAATCTGATTCTAACTCTTGCAACTCTCGGTAAAGGCGATCGTACACCTCATCTGCCATCATCGGCGCATCAAGAACATAATAAGCATAGCTAGCTTCCTGTAGCTGCTGCCTCAATTGTTTAACTCGCTGCTGAATTTCTGGTTGCATATTAATTTAAAAGTGTATATTGTCTAACCGCAGATACTAGAATATAGCGGTTCTCAAAAAGATCGGGTACGTAGTTGGGCTTTAGCCCTCCTAGTTTAGTAGTTATATTAAACTGTCAGTCATACCTCATCTTTTTGAGAAAGGCTACAAACACAAACCATAGAAATTTTAGCATTATCTGCGCTGCTCTGCGGGGTGCATCTGTTTTTGGTAAATATGTTTGTAGGGGCGAAGCATGACCGTAGTCAATATGGGATTATAACTAATAACTTATATGCGGTCATGCTTCTTCAGGCTTCAAAAGTGAGATGCACCCTACTCTGCGGTTGTAGTTAGGACATTTAAAATCGATTAACGATCCCAATCTTCAACTTCATAAAGGAAACGAGTTCCCCCCATCAGCTTGCGATTAGCCGAGGTACTTTGCACAAAAACCGCATACTTTTCTAGATTGCTCGGCTTGATGCGAACTGTCTCCCCCATTGGCAAACCCAACATTTCTCGGGCCGCTTCTCCTTCAAATAAATCCCCTGTCGAACGTTCCATCAGCACAATTTCTTTCTTACCTTGGATAGTTTCTGTTTTGGTAAATTCATAAAACCCGCGCCCGGTTTTAAAAGCCAAACCATTTTCCAGAACAAAAGCTTTAATAGAAATCTCGTTGTCTACTTCGAGAATCTGAAATCTCCCCGGTTTGACAGCGCGCAATTCTACTGACTCATAAACAGCAGTCCCTTCCCGCTTCATCATGGTATCAAACATCTTGTTTAAGCCGCGACTCATGCGACCTTGACTGACAACTTCTTGTTCGTAAGCTTGTAGTTGTTCGTCAGATGATTGTTGGTAACAAACTGCTAAAAAGAAATCTGTGATGTAGGAAAATTGGTCGAG
This sequence comes from Microcoleus sp. PH2017_28_MFU_U_A, assembly GCF_020738035.1. Taxonomy (NCBI): domain Bacteria; kingdom Bacillati; phylum Cyanobacteriota; class Cyanophyceae; order Oscillatoriales; family Microcoleaceae; genus Microcoleus; species Microcoleus sp. PH2017_28_MFU_U_A. Next base: position 4,249 of record NZ_JAEQCX010000117.1, on the reverse strand, counting down.
ATTGAGGTGAAAACCGCCAGATTTTTCCGCTAGTTCTTTGTAGAATAAAGTAGCATGGGGACGGTTGAGAGCTTGGATGCCGTAAACGGCAATTCCCATCTGTGCTAACTTATCTACTTCTTGACGCCAGTTAAGTTTTTGGGGAGTTTGAGCGGGTGCGTGGGGGATATCGTCGCCAATTAGTACGAATGTTTTGGAATTAGTGGGAGTCCAGGAAAGTGATTGAGCTTCGTGCAAGACTAATTCATAACATTCTGGAGCATCGCCGCCGCCAGTAGGTTCGACATTTTCCACAAAATTGCAAATCTTGCCGACATCGCCAGACAAATCGAGGTGTTTAGTCACGTAGGTGCTGCCAGCATCGCAATAGTCGCCGTGAGCAATAATGCCAATGCGAATGCCAGGAATTTCATCAAGCAATCTTGTTACCGTCTCTTTGATTTTCCGACGAACTTGCGTCAAGCAAGGGTACATACTGCCAGTTGTATCAAAGCTAAAAACGACTTCAATGTTGTTGGTTGCCATGACCTGAATTTCCCTAAGGGACAACGATTTCTTACTCTTATTATAGCTCAATACATTTTACTTAAGATTGTCTTAAAAGAGCAAGGAAGCAGATGAGGTACGTTGTTGGGCTTCAGCCCTCTTTCCGAATATTATAAAGAGGGCTAAAGCCCAACAACGTACCTAATTTGTATTACGAATCTAGTAAACAGTATTTATTGTAGCTCAAACAAAAAGGAGCCAGCAAGTAGAAAATCTTAAAACTTTCTAATGATGACTCGCGTCGATAAATCATGAATTATGCGAAAACACTCTCACAAATTCAGGTCGGAAAAATCGCTAAACTTCTTGTTGTTATCTCCACCGGACATGGAAGGTTGAAGATTATCACTATTTTTTTCAACCTTCGAGTTGCCGTTGGCGCAGGACTTGAGCGAATCTTGAGAGTTCGGCTTGGTGAAAGCAAGCGGTTCAGCGTGTTCTACTTGAAACACGTTAGCGTATAGGTTGGCAATAATCTGTTTGCCACCCTGGGTCAATTCCAAGTAGTTCAAAGCTGCTGGAATGTATGGGAAAACTCCGTTCCAATAAAACTTGGCGTAATTTTGGCGCAAATCTCCCGGGGATTTGTAGCCCAAGATTTTATTAGTGCCGACTTCCTCAAATTCGTAGAATAGGGCGCTGATTTTGCGGAGGTAATTTGGGTCACTCAACTGACCGATTAAATCGGCGGCCCTGGCGAGCCCAGAATAGTTGTTTCTGTCTTGATGGGTTTCGCTAGCAGGAACTGGGAAGCGTGTCAACTCAATATTGCGCTTGATTTGTTCGGCATCAATTAATGTGTGGCCGCCGAAGCGTTCGTCTATTACGAGTTTTCCTCGATCGACATGATAAGGAGTTAGACTAGCAGAAGTGGCGCCGATCGCCACAGAAACCATGCCTCCATCAATACCAGTAGCATAGAGTCCCACAGATTCTTGGTCTTGGCGGCAAACACCTTTCACGTAGCCGATATCGTGGCACAGCAGCGAGATCAGGTAGTGTAGCCAATCTTCCGGCGACACACCCCCTTCGCGAATATGCTTGCCGCGAAGAATCTCTTGTCCCACCAAGGCCACGAGCATTGTGTGTTCCACATTGTGGTAAAGAGCATCGCAGTTAGCGATGTTTTCGAGAGCCATAGTCCCCGCCCAGGCGATAATTTCAGGGTAGTCAGGCTTGTACTTGCCGTAGGTGCGGCGGTAGCCGGCCTGTAGCTCTTGCACAAAAGCGTCAATCAGGATGGCAGTTGCATTGAACATGATAAATTCTCTCACTCAGGCTATAGTTGCAAACTCGATCGCAAATATCTGGGATAGCTGAAACAATAATCAATGGGCATTAGAATAGGTTTGACCCCTCGCCCAAAGACGGATACAAGCGTCGGCTTAAGTCCTAGATGCTACCCAAATTTTAGACCCAAGTTTCAGCTTCCAGATTCATCTGCCGAGTAAATCTCAAATCTCAACTCTCAACTCTCAAATCCAATCACCCCTCGGCGTTGAATTTTAAAGTTCAGCTAGTCTTGTTAGGTCAGAAAAATGCTCTTTTGGATATACTTCCCACGATAACCTAATTTCCCCAGTAAAAGATCGATTTTTTGTTATTAAATATTAGTGAAACAATTTACATCGTTTCACCGACTAATTATTAGGAGTCCTAGGTGTTAAAGTTATGAACTGTCTGTTTCCGAGTATCTCTACTGCGGCAATTCGCGCTCGGCGGTCGATCGCCCCAAAATACCTAGGATTGTTTGCATTCACGGCTGTTTGCACTGCTGCACCGGCCTTGGGAGCAGAACGAATCTATATAACTTACGGGCCGCTAGAAGTATCAGTGCCGATCGAATCGCTGACACTCTTCGCCAAAGAAGGCAAAATAGACTCAAACTTGGACGGCTTCGCTCAGTACGCCAAAAAATCACAGCTAGCGGAGATTCGCAACGGCCTGCAAGCGAAAGCAGAAATCAGCCACGTGACGATCGCCCAATTCCTCTACACGCCTCAAGGAGAATTGCTGCTGGAACGCTTGGGGCGAGTAATTCAAACCAAAGCTCGGCAGCCCGGATTTTATGCCATCCGAGCGGCCCTAATTTTAGCAGCCTCAGATCCAGAAGGCATGACAATTCTCAACGTGCTGCGGAAATTCCCCACTTACGGCATCAGGATTGACATTGCGCGCGGCTTGGGTATCGCCAACGAGCTGACATCGCTGATCAACCGTTCCAATCGGACGATCGCCGGAGTCGCCAAGTTGTCGGAAACACAAGCAGCCGAGGAGTCTGGGATACCGCCTGCCGAAATGCTACAGATCCAGGAAAAGGGCCCCTATAATTGGAAAAAATCATCGGTAACTCTGACGAGTCCAAATCGCGATCGTACCTTTGATATCGACATTTACCTGCCGCTCAAAAGTCCGCAACCGGCTCCAGTCGTAGTAATTTCTCACGGTTTAGGTTCCGATCGCATTTCCTACGAGTATTTAGCCAAACACCTAGCCTCCTACGGCTTTGCCGTCGCCGTCCCCGAACACCCCGGCAGCAACGCCCAACAAATCCAAGACCTAGTAACAGGCAGAGCCAGCGAAGTAGCAGAACCAGCAGAATTTGTCAACCGCCCCCTAGACATCAAAGACCTGCTCGATTATTTAACCCAACTTTCGACAACCAATCCGGCCTACCGAGGACAGCTAGACTTGCAGCGAGTCGGCGTCATCGGCCAATCTTTCGGAGGCTATACGGCTTTAACATTAGCGGGAGCCGAGATTAACTTTGCACAGCTAGACAAAGACTGCAAGCTGGAAAATGAAACTTGGAACCTCTCGCTGCTGTTGCAGTGCCGCGCCCGCAGCCTCGATCGCAACCAGTACAATTTCGGCGATCCGCGCGTCAAAGCTGCGATCGCCATCAACCCGATCGTCAGCAGCATTTTAGGAGAAACAAACCTCAGCAAAATCCAAATCCCAGTCATGGTAATCGCAGGCACCGCCGATACCGTCGCCCCCGCTTTGCTCGAACAAATTCAACCCTTCACATGGCTGACATCGCCGAACAAATATCTGGTGCTGATGAACAACGGGACTCACTTTTCCACGATCGACCAATCCCCTCAAAGCGTCTTTTTGCCACCAGCACAGGCGATCGGGCCCGAACCCGCCTTAGCCCGCCGCTACCTCAACGGACTCAGCCTAGCGTTCATGGAAAGCTATTTGAACAACAAATCAAAGTTCCGCCCGTATTTAGAGCCAAACTACGCCCTGGGCATCTCCCGAAATACTTTGGGACTGAGAATTTTGCGATCGCTCACCCCCCAGCAACTGCAACAGTTCAGCAGTGCTCCACCTCCTCGCAGCCCTGCACCTGCACCTGCGATCGCTCCAGTTGCTCCACCTTCTCCAGTTGCTCCACCTCGGGTAGCTCCTGTTCCCCGTTAGGGTTAAGTGCGATCGAAGCGACGCAATCTTTTCGCCTCTTTATCGTTTCATCAGCTTTCCTGATGACTCTCATCAGTTAAGCTGTTGTTACACCCCTTTACAAACCGAAATAAAAGGTTTATATTTATTTACATGGCGGAACACAAAGCCGTCACGAACATTGAAAACCAAATACAGCAATCATAAAACCATGACAGCAACCTTACAGCAGCGCGAAAGCGCCAACCTGTGGTCGCAGTTTTGCAACTGGGTCACCAGCACCGACAACCGCATT
>NZ_JAEQCX010000116.1:24645-47611 GCF_020738035.1 Microcoleus sp. PH2017_28_MFU_U_A | reverse complement strand
TCGTTTGTTTTACTATTCCATTCTAACAGGCTCAGTAAAATTTACCAAAAAATTAAAGCCGTCCTTAAGGACGGGGTTTTAAACCCAATTTTTTGATAAGTACAGCCTGCCTCCAGCGAAGCGATCGCACCTACTCTCAATTCTATTACCTATTGCGGTATATCCACCCACATCTGACAGAGAAGATATTCAAAAAGGGAACTCAAGATTATTATCCTGAGTTCCCTTCATGCTTTGCTGCGCGAGCTTTTTTCGCTTAATCGCGCTTGAGCCGCCGCAATTCGTCTTGTAAATTCTGTACCTGTTCGCGGAGCTTGTCTACGCCGCCGGTTTCTTTAGTTTCTTTTGTAGAAACTTCTTCTTCCTCAGAAACAATTTCAATCCGCCGAGGTTCAGCGGGTTTTTTGTCCCCAGCAGCTTCTACAGGTGGTTGCTGCTGCTGAGCTTGTTGCACCATATCATCAACAAAGCGACGAGCTTCTTCTGTTGACATCTCACCGCGCTTCACCAATTCATCTGCCAGCTTTTGGGCTTCAGTGCGTAATTCAGTTAACTTGCTGCCAGCTTTTTCACCAGCGTAGGAAGCTAGCCCGACACCAAGGTAAACTGCTTTTTGTAAAATATCTCCGAAACCAGGCATAGGAACTACACCTCATAAAACTGGGTGAACCGGAGACCACGCCTATTACAAGCATCCCGTGTTGCTGCTACCTTCCGGTCCTGACAAGATTTGGGCGTTGGAATCGCGTGGATCCAGTTCATTTACGAGTATAACACAGTTATTTATTCTTCAACCACACACCAGTGATAAATTTCATAAATAACGCAACCGTTCTTCACCAGCGGGTCTTCAGCGACGATCGCCTTTGCCTCATCCATCGAAGCCGCCTCAAACATCAACATACCGCCGCCCCGCCTCGCCCAGTAGCCAGTTTTCGCTCGGTGTCCTTTAGAAATCAAATCTCGGACATAAGCTCTGTGAGCTGGCACGTGCTGGTCAAACACAGGCTTTTCGACAATTCCTTGCTCAATTTTGACAAACCAAGGCATTTTAAATTTTAGATTTTAGATTTGGGATTTTGGATTGTAGATTGGGAATGGGTGTTTTGGTGCGGGGCATTGAGGAAATACTCGATCGCCCGTACTCGGCCATTCCTTCCTTAATTCGATGCTATCCCATGCACCTGTCAAAACAAAGATTTTTTATAGCTTTAGTGGCGCCAGACGATATTCAAGAGCAGATTACCGAGATTAAACTGTATTTTGCCGATCGCTACAACAGCCGTGGTGCTTTGAATTCGCCACCCCACATCACACTGCAACCTCCCTTTGAACGGCCTGCGGCGGATGTGGCGCAATTAGAGGAAAGTCTCAGGGCCTTTACTGCAAATCGGCTCCCAATTCCCGTTACGCTATCCGGTTTTGCCGCTTTCGCACCCCGCGTCATTTATGCGGATGTTGTCAAATCGCCCCAATTGCTGGAGATTCAAACAGATTTGATGAGTTATGTCGCGGCAAATTTAGGAATTGTCGATCGCATTTCTCAGACTCGCTCATTTGTACCGCACATGACTGTAGCGTTTCGCGATTTAACTGAGGAGAATTTTCAAACGGCTTGGCTGGAATTCGCAGCGCGCGAACTCCACTTTCAGTTTACCGCCGCTGCCTTAACCTTACTGCTTCACGACGGCAGCCGCTGGAACATCAGCCAGCAATTTCCGCTTGGCGCCTAAACTCTCTCTTCTTTCTCTTCCTTCGCGGACTTCGCGTCTTCGCGGTTCGTTTCCCCAAAAAAATCTTGCTAGCAAATCATCATCAATCAACACTTCGGACACTTTCAGAGGCGACTCGCGGGGGGCGAGAAACCGGGTTTCTACGAGTTTTTGGATTTAGTGACGAGAAATATTCATAGAAACCCGGTTTCTGAGGTTGCAAGTGCATCCACTACAAACCTATAGCCCAATACGGTTGACTTAAGATGGTCATTGCGAGGAACGAAGCAATCGCAGTATATATTTTTCATAGCGATTTACCCCCAGGGCGGTCTTAAGTAAACGGTATTGACCTATATTTCGAGTTCCCATAGGAGGTACTCATGGCCTGCGTGGCCTGCGTGGCCTCCGTGGGCATAGTGCATATCTCACCATGCTTGAGAACCGCTATATCAAATTCTGCCAATCCCGTTTCAATCGCGCTATCAATTGCGAACGGCAGTACGTATTAGAAGTATATTTGAAGGTGTGGGTTCTCAATCATGAGGTAGTTGATGTATCAGAATTCTTCAAAAACTTCCCGATCGCTAGCGCAATCATCTCTTTGTCTTCGAGATCCCGAACCGATCAAAGCTTAAGGAAAGCTTTGGATCGGCGATCGCCCTACCAGAACGAGTCGAGGTTCAATTCCCACCATCAATGCCCTTATAGGACGGCTTGAGGAGGCTCTTTTCCAGAGAAGCCACCGGGAACATAATTCCGGGCTTTTTTGTGGGATGGTTTAGCGTATTGAATACCCTGTCCCAAAATCCTTGAATGCCGTAGTTTCCCTTAAACCGAGAGTGGTGGAGATCGTGAAAATCCGAGGAAATGAAAAATATTGACAGAGAACTGTGACCTTCTAGGTTGTAAGCATTCCCGATAATAGTCCAGGCGCACAATTGAGCAATATCGTATCCGAATACAAAAACAGGCAAAACGTCTGCAACGGTAACGATAGCATATTCAAGCAGGCTTTTATGACCGGCTACAAAACTGGATGAATCCTGGAATTCGTGATGTTTGAGATGTATTTCCTGCAAGAACTTTTGATGAAAGAGCCAATGGATAACGTAAAAGCAGAAATCCGCCGCAATTATTCTCATCAAGAACCATTCAAAATTTAAGAGCCAGCTATTTCCTCGATGAACTTCGGGAGCTAGGTACAGGATAATTGCTGCTGCTGTTAAACTTTTAATTTCTCCGATCAGGATTCCTTTAGCAGTAAATGCAGGGAACGGTTGTTCTTTCACTTTCTTGACTCTGACATTGAATCTTTGCCGCCAAGTCTCGTTGGTTTTAAGAACTTTTTCAATAACAATACCGATGCTGTAGAATGAAACCGACCCAACCAACCAGTACAGTAAAACCTCGGCGGTAAAGTCGAGATGGATTTTGTTCGAGAGCCAATAAATTAACTGCTGGAGCAGGGTACAAGCAATAGCAACTTTGATGAAAAACTCTATTTCAAAAAACAAATTAAATAGTTTTACTATTACTTTATCCTTGAAAAGTACAGTTTTTTCAGGGCAATCATTGAGTGGGTTCGGGGGCTGAGATCCGGGACTAAGCATTGTTTTTTTTCACGTTTAGTTATCTGGGTACAAGGAAATACAGTGGCTATCGGTTTGGCAAGGTAGGTGGTGAAAGCTAAAAAGCTTGACAGTCAAATGATTCAGTGTGCCTCACCTGGTAAGAAATGCAGCAGCGCAACTTTGCTCTTCCGAAGGGAGTAAGCTGTTTTACCCTTGATTAGGGTATAATAAAAGGTTAACTCAGTCAATCACTACAGCATTTCAGCATAAGATTATAGCGGTTCTCAAGCGTGGTGAGGTATGCCCGCAGAGACCGCGGAGGCCATGAGTACCTCCTATGGAAGCTGGAAAGGCTATATTTAAAATTGAAAGTAAAACAGCTTAGCGATCGCGCCGAGGGGGACTGGCAAGTGCCACAGTTCCATAAACCGCAATTCCCGACTCTTTCAATGTTTTAATTGCCGACTTGACAGTAGTACCGCTAGTGTAAATATCATCAACCAACAAAACTGGATTGCGCGGGAGACGGCGCCGAAAATCTTTCCCCAAAATTAAAGCATCTTTCATTTCCGCTTGCCGCTGCTGTGCTGTCAGAGCGAATAAAGCCTGAGTATTTTTCACCCGCTCCAAACCGTGCCGCTGCAAAGGCAAACCAGTCAGCTCGCAAAAACTTTCCGCCAAAAGTTCCGCCTGATTGAAACCCCGTTCCTTGACCTTTGATTTGTGCATGGGAATCGGTACAACTGTTAAATTGTCAATAGCTAATTCGGGAAAACTCAGCCAAGATTCTGCCAGCCAGCCACCGAGAGGTTTTGCTAATTGTGGATTTCCTTCATATTTTAAAGCTGCGATCGCCCGTTTGAGAGTCCCGCCGTACTCCCCCCACACAAAAACACGCTGTTGGGAGGCCCAAAATCGACCGGGATCGGGTAGCTGACATTGCTGAAGTTGCTTGTAGCAGTACCCACAAAACTCCTCGGTAGCCGATCGCTGACAAAGAGGACAGTTAGACTTAAGAAATAGATTGAGAAAAGATTTGACTAATCCCGTCCAATTTCGCTCGTTCATCGTAAAATTGTGGTATGTGATTAATGGGAAAAACTATCAAAATTAAATCAGTTTCCAAGGACAGGCTCCCAGCGTGACAAATCTCTACTGGCTAGACAAAATTCAACCTTCAGACCGAGATGCAGTGGGAGAAAAAGCATTTTACTTAAGCTGTTTACTCGCCCAAAATCATCCCGCTGTACCGGGTTTTGTCGTGCCGACTACAACATTTTCGCAGTTTTTAGAGTCGATCGACTGGCTAGAACCGCTGTTGGCTGACTGGCCCCACTCTTCGCTACACTTGAATGTCGATGAACCCAGACAACTGCAATCGATCGCTCGCAGCATCCGCCACCAAATCCTCACCGCCAAACTGCCAGATGCACTACTCTCCACCCTAGAGTCTGCTGTTTGTCAGCTCAACTCCCAAGCCTTAATTTTTCGCCCTTCCCTGACTTCCTGGAACCCGAAAACAACCGGAATCCTGGAATCTCACGCAGTAAGTGCCGAACCAGAAGCCATTGAAGCCGGACTCAAACGCGCTTGGGCAGAATTGTTCAGAGCCAGAAGTCTATTTTACTGGCAGCGGTGCGGCATGAAGATACAGCAAATAAATCCCGTAGTTTTGGTGCAGCCCCTCGCCCCAGCCATCGCCGCGGGCGAGGTAAAAACTAACTGCGGTGCAGCCTGGGAAATCCAAGCCACCAGCGGTTTGGGACTGTCCCTCGCTCGGGGAGAAACCATCCCCGATTACTATCAAGTGCAGCCCGAAACAGGGGCGGTTAACTTCCAGCGGCTCGGTTACAAAACATTAGCATACAATCTCAAAACCGGGGAGGGGAAGCCGAAAAAAAAACCGCTGCTCGGGAATTGGGAAAGCCGAAAAATCACCAATTCTACATTGTTAATTCCCGATTTTGCTGGCAGTTGCGTAGAACTTTTGACGCTGGGAGAGAAATGGCAAAGTGAATACGTTTTAGAGGAATCGCAATTGCAAAAACTCATTGAATTGAGCAAAAAAGTAATCGCCGAATTTGACTGTAATGTAATCTTGGAGTGGACGCTAAACCAGACAACAAACAGTAGCGATCCGCAGTTTTATTTTACTCAAATGCGTCTTTTTAAACGGGAACAAGTGGCGCCCTCCCGGGAAAAAGCGATCGCCAAAACCCGAACTCCTGCTATCCTCAAAGGTTTGGGCGCCGCCTCAGGAAAAGCCGAAGCAATTGCCCAAGTTATGACTAATTCCCACCCAGAAAACGCGGACTTCTTAGCCGGAGGCATTTTGGTAGCCCGCACAATCGATCCGAATTGGCTGCCTTGGTTGAAAGTTGCTGCTGGGATAGTTGCCGAACAAGGAGGGATGACAGGCCACGGCGCCATTTTAGCGAGAGAATTGGGAATTCCTGCGGTTGTGGGAGTTGTCGGGGCGACTCGCGCGATCGCCTCGGGGGATTCGGTATTGGTAGATGGCGATAGCGGAGAAGTTTTTGCCCTCGCTCCACATCCGGCGATCGACACAGCAGACAGCAACCCGCTTCAGGAAACGCCAAATAATGCGGATACATACAGTACAGCAGCAAAAATGTCAATAGCTAATTATCAATCTTCAACATCAGAGCGATCGTCCAATCCCGCATCCTTACCTCGACGGGCAGAATCTCCCGAATCAGTTTGGGGCGCGCCAACGGCAACTCAACTGCTGGTTAATGTCAGCCAAACAAGTTCGATCGATCGCCTCAGAAATCTGCCCATCGACGGCATCGGATTATTGCGATCGGAATTGATGGCATTGGAAGCTTTGGACTGTCAAAACCCCAAAATTTGGCTGCAAGATGGTCGCCAATCGGAATTTGTCGATCGCATGGCAGATTGTCTCAGTTTATTTGCCGCAGCGGTAGCACCGCGACCAATATTTTATCGCTCTCTCGACTTGCGCGACTCAGGATCTCATGGCAGTTTCAGCGATACCTTTGAACCGGAGTTATTTGATTGGGAGTTGTCCGTACTTCAAAAAGTCTGCGAGTCTGGTCATACAAATGTCAATTTAATTTTGCCTTTCATGCGCTCCGTAGACGAATTTGTCTACTGCCGCCAGCGCTTAGAAACTATTTGGAAAAATCGACCCGACCAGTTTCAAATATGGATTATGGCGGAAGTTCCTTCGGTATTATTTTTATTGCCAGATTACGTAAAAGCAGGAGTTCAAGGAATTTCCATCGGCACCAACGATTTAACTCAGTTTCTGTTAGGCATTCACCGCAACTCCCAACAGGTAGCAGGTGGTTTCAACGGACGCGATCGAGCAGTAATGAGGGCGATCGAGCAATTAATCCGACAAGCCAGGGCTGCGGGGATTCCTTGTTCTATCTGCGGCGATGCTCCAGCTTTGTATCCCGAGATAGTTGAATCCTTGGTGCGGTGGGGGATTTCGTCTATTTCGGTGAATGTCGATACTGTAGAACAGACTTACAGGGCGATCGCCCGCGCCGAACAGCGCCTGTTGCTAGATGCCGCGCGCGCGATCGTTAAAAATTAACCAGCATCCCGCCAGCCCAGCACAAAAATTATTATTGCGATGCAAACAGCAACAATATTTAACCATGATTACAAAAACCCGGTTTCTGCATAGATATATTGCCTTCCATCCTTGAGTGGTTCAGTGATACCGCATTTGGAAACCTAAATCCTCAATTAAAAACATCAGATTTTCAAGCTAGCATAGAAATATCACCGACACTTTAACCGGAGGTAGAAACAGTCAGTAACCCAGCCCTAAAGGGACTGAGCTTGCAAGAGCGATCGAGTAAGCTATGCTGACCAGCCTAAGTCTTAACTGACTACGTTATTTGAGTCACGACACCCTGTGGATACGAAGCTAGTCCCCTGCTCTGTCGCTGAAGGTTAAACAGTCTTAGGGTCACTGAGGCAGTGCTTTCAGCCTAACAAGCTCTTATAACATTGACCGACAAGCTAACATTACCCCGAAAGGGAGGCTCGACAAGAGCAAAAATTATGCGATCGCGAGTTGCAAGGTTTGAGGCGGTAACTGTCCTGCCCTTAAGTACATTACAAAAGTACACCAAATCAAGCAACTCCAAGGCGGTAATGCATAAATGGATAGAGAAAGATTCAAGGCGGTTGAAACCGCCCGTGTTGTTTTCCTCTCAGGTCTTTCATACGCTGAGCTTCCCACTTACCGAGCTTTTTTGTGAAATCAAAAATTATTGCAACCGCAGCAATACTTGCTGCCCTCGGCTGTCTGCATCCCCATCCAGCATTATCTCAACCTGCAACTGACGGCGGTACAAAACCAGGATTTTGGCAACCTCAAGCACAGGTTGACTATACTCGCAACATTACCCTGAGACTGTTAAATGAAACCGGATTAAACCTAGAATACGGTCAATCAGGTGTCGGCTTGTCATCCTTGCCAGTTGGAGCTAGCAAAAATATCATGGTTCGCGTCAGCAACCGCACCGGAGACATTGCCAATATTCCGATTAATGTCAAAGGAGGAACCACAACTTTGAAATACGACTATAACGTTGATGCCAAGGAAAACATTGTGACGGTTCGCATCACCACATCAGACGGCCGCACTAGGCAAGATCGGTCAGTTTATATTGATGAAAAAGGGCGAATTTACTCTTTTTAAAGAACGAAAATTTAATAACTTACACTCTTGAAAGTGGGATGGGGCAGAAGAGCCCGTTCTTTCTGGACGGGCGGGACGCCCATCCCACAAACTTGTGGAAGTTATTTAATTTTCATTCCTAATATCCGCTGTTCCTATTCATGCCTGGGCCTCGATTTCCCTCTTCTTTCGGTTTAGCTTTGTTCACTCGCAAGGGGCGTCCCATCCACTCTGCACCGTCTAATTCGGTAATTGCAGCGTCTTCTTGGGCATCTTCCATCATCTCGACAAATGCAAAGCCGCGCATCCGACCGGTTTCCCTGTCGGTAGGTAAGACAACTCGCTTGACTGTGCCGTACTCTGCAAATACTGATTTCAGGTCTTCTTCGGTGGCGCGGTAGGACAAATTTCCAATATAGATAGTCATGTCGATCGAACTAAACTTGTTGTGCTATACATAATAACCGGTTCATTTGACTCTCAAGTGCCATCTCGCTTAAAACTGACCAGAAAGAATTGGTTGAAAGCCCGCCCGCCCGATCGGGAGAAATTAAAATCAGACTATTCATTACTCCAATACTCGGACTTAAGGGTAGAGGTCGCTCTCCTTCTGTCAACTGTCAACTGTCAACTGTCAACTGTTGAAGGATCGCCTTTGAACTAAAAGGGTTTGCCGCACCGACAAACCCTTTCTACTGACTGCAATAGTTAGTCCTTTTGCTTAGTCGATCGAGATCGACTGAGGCCCCGTGCTTTTAGCGTTGGTGGCTTCGGCTGCGGGAGGAGTGTAGGAAGTTGAACCGGCTTGCTCATCGATCCAGCTTCTAACGGGATCTTCGTGAAGGTTGAGTCGAAGCAGGCCAGAAAAAAATCCGCCCGCAAAGGCGATCGGCTGTTGGATCAATTCTTTGACCACTGGGATGAGTTCGTCGAGGAACATTCAAGAGTCTCCTTGTGCTGCTGGGGTTCTATCTTTACTGTACCGTTTGTACGGAGATGCTGGCAGCAGACTGCAAAAAAAGGGCGATCGAGCCTGTTAAAGATGGGCAAGCTCATGCTGCAAAAAACGCTTGCCGGAAAATTGTCGGCAAATGATTTACAATGCTAATCTGTTTGTTTACAAAATTTTATGTGCCGTTTGCTTGGCTACCTCGGCGAGCCGATTTTACTCGATTCTATTCTGTACAAGCCGGAACATTCGCTAATTGTGCAGAGTTACCAGCCCCGCGAAATGACTTCGGGCTTGCTCAATGCTGACGGTTTTGGTATCGGTTGGTATCACCCGCACCTCGATACCGATCCGTTTACTTATAAAAATGTACAGCCAATTTGGAACGACATCAATCTGCCGAGTATCAGCCGATATGTTGAATCCGGCTGTGCGATCGCCTATGTTCGCAGTGCAACTTCAGGACAAGCTCTAGATTTGAGCAACTGTCAGCCGTTTCAACACGATCGCCTGTTGTTCGTACACAACGGCTTTGTGCAGAATTTTCGCAAAAGTCTTTACAGACCAATTCGCGATCGGCTCAACGATACCCTTTATCAATCAATTAACGGTACTACAGATTCAGAGCACATCTTCGGCTTATTTGTCAATGAATTAACAGCCAGCAATCTGAGCCTAAAAGCTGCTTTGCAAAACTGCCTGAAAACTTTGGCTGAACTAGCAAACGCTCACCAAGTTGAATTTTCAGCAAATATTATTATCAGCGACGGACAGCAGCTCGTTGCATCTCGTTTTGCTTTCCCAAAAGTCCCTCCTTCCCTGTATTGGCTGCGGGACGATTTAAATTTCCCCAATTCTGTCATCATTGCTTCTGAGCCTTTATTTGGTGGCAATTGGCACGAGTGTCCAGTCCAGAGCACGATCAGTACGGGAGTAGACGGTGAGATCGAAATCAATCCAATCTTGTAAAGAGGCAATTTATCAGGATTTGCAGCAGTGTCGCCGCGGCACTTTTCAACTATTTGCAGACATCGATTACAATACTTTCTGCCGTCAAGCCCATCCAGATTTTAGTCCGGTTGGTTGGCATTTAGGTCACATTGCTTATACTGAGGATTTGTGGCTGTTGCAGAAATGTGGTGGGTTCAAGCCAGTTTTTCCTGAGTATCACCAACTGTTTGCTGCGGATATTTTGCCGAAAAAACAACGAGTTTTTTTGCCTGCGCTACCAGAAGTTGAATTGTATCTGGATGCGGTGCGAAAAAAGGTGTTAGATTATTTGGACGTTGCGCCGATCGCACAACAGGAACGTCTCTGGCGGTTTATTATTCAGCACGAAAGTCAGCACTGCGAAACAGTTGCTTTCGTGCTGCAAATGCTAAGGAAGGAAGAAGGAAGAAGGAAGAGGGAAGAAGGAAGAGGGAAGAAGGAAGAGGGAAGTTCGGCAACGAGCAGTGTACAAGATGTAACGGATTTAACGGATAGAAGTAAGGAGGAAGAAGGAAGATTAATTCCCAATTCCCAATTCCCGATTACCAATTCCCAATTACCCATTACCAATTACCCATTACCCATTACCGATTCCCCAGAGATTGAGATTCCCGGCGGGGAATTTTATATGGGAAGCGATGCTGCTGAAACTTTGGATAACGAGCGATCGCGCCATCTGTGCGATCTAGAAGCATACGCGATCGATCGCTATCCGGTCACTTGCGGTCAATACCGAGATTTTATGACATCCGGCGGCTATCAGAACCGCGATTGGTGGTCTGCTGAGGGCTGGGAATGGCAAAAAGTTCATTTAGTCGATCGCCCGCTTTACTGGTCAGAAAACCCTGCTTTCAACAACCATCCAGTTTGCGGCGTCAGTTGGTACGAAGCCGAAGCTTACTGCAACTTCGTCGGGAAGCGCTTACCATCGGAAGCCGAATGGGAAAAAGCAGCAAGTTGGGATCCCACAAATCAGACAAAACTTACCTATCCTTGGGGAGAAACACGGCCAAATGCCAGCCTGTGCAATCACGGCAATCATCTTGCCAATACCTCCCCCGTTGATGCTTTTCCAACGGGAGCAAGTCCAGCAGGCTGTTGTGATATGTTGGGCAATGTCTGGGAGTGGACAGCTTCAACCTTTGACGCCTATCCAGGATTTGAAAGTTATCCTTATCGGGGATACTCTGAAGTCTATTTTGATGGAGAACATCGGGTTTTGAAAGGCGGGAGTTGGGCAACTTTTCCTCAGGCACTGCGATCGACTTTTCGGAATTGGTACTATCCGGGCGTGCGGCAAATTATCGCGGGTTTTCGCTGCGCCACAACTACAATCACATAGGTTTGTAGTGAGGAATGCGAGTCCTCTAATTTTATGCGGACTAAAGTCCTCACTACGAACCTGTAAGATTTAAATTTAAAAAATAAAATTTATTTCCAGTTAATTTTAGACAATATTTGTTTGTCAAACACCAAAACTTTTTTCCACTTAAAAATACTAGGTTAAAAAAGGTTTGTAAATGATTTAATAATTTAGGTTGATATTTGTTGAATTTTAATTTGTGGACGCGACTCGCCATCGGGTGAGAACATACAGAACGGAGAGCGGCCTCAAAAATCTAGCTTGAGTGCGATCTTCAGCAACGCAACTGTGTGCTATATCAATTTGTGCATCTTAATTTTACTCTATGAAATCTCCAAGACTTTCCGACAAGACAAACCCAGCGTCAACCAAAGAAAACCGGCTGCACTTAGAGCGGCTGGTGAGCGCTGTGGCACCGACACCCGCAGAAATCAATGCTGGCAGCGATGCAATTACCGGGTTGACTCAAAACCCCAAAACCCTGCCTCCCAAGTATTTCTACGACGATCGCGGCTCGAACCTCTTCGAGTTGATTTGTCAGTTGCCGGAATACTACTTAACGCGCACTGAGACGGCAATTTTGCAAGAGTGTGCAGGGGCGATCGCGCATTTGACGGGCCCGTGCGAAATCGTCGAACTTGGCAGCGGCAGTTCCACCAAAACCCGGATTCTCCTCGATGCTTACAGCAAATTGGAATATCCGCTGCACTATTTGCCGATCGACATCAGCCCTACTATCCTAGAAAGCAGCGCTTGTCAACTGTTAGCAGATTATCCATCGCTCCAAATTCACGGACTTGTCAGCACTTACGAATTAGCCTTAGCTAAAATTGCCCCGTCGCCATTGCCAACCCGAATGATTTGCTTTCTAGGCAGCACCCTCGGCAATCTAAACCATCAAGAATGCGATGTATTCTTCTCGCAAGTTGTCGGTGCATTGCAGCCGGGAGAGTATTTTTTGCTGGGAATTGACTTAGACAAATCTAAGGATATTTTAGAGCCGGCCTACGATGACAGTCAAGGAGTGACCGCAGCCTTTAACTTGAATATGCTGCGACATTTAAATCGGAAGTATCAGGGAAATTTTGATTTAGCGCAGTTCGAGCATTGGGCTTTTTACAATCAAGAACAATGTCAAATTGAAATGCACTTGAAAAGTAAGAAAGCGCAAACAGTGAACTTGCGCGCGCTCGATTTAACGGTTGAATTTGCCGCCGGAGAAACTATCCGCAGCGAAATTTCGCGCAAGTTTAATCTCAATACTGTAAAGGCAGATCTTTCGCAGCGCGGTTTAAAGCCGGTGCAAGTTTGGACAGACCCAAATCAGTGGTTTGGCTTGATGCTTTGTCAGTTGACAGTTGACAGTTGACAGTTGGCAGTTGGCAGTTGATAGTTGGCAGTTGGCAATTGTTATTTGTTATTTTTGAATATCTCCCAATAATCAGTAACTACTGACTACTGACTAATAATGACTAATGACTGCTGACTAATGACTAATATCATTTCCGGCTGCATCGGAATAATATATTTGGATGATATCAGTGCGAGCGTCTCGCTCGCGGCATAGATCGCGAGCGAGACGCTCGCACTCTTATAATTACGATGCTGCCGGATTTGATATAATGACTGCTGACTACTGACTGCTGACTACTGACTAATGACTACTGACTAATTAACAAATCGGCCGCTGTCCGGGTTTTACGGCGTGAATGTACTCGCTGCCGGATGTCGGCCATCCCCGCTTGTAATAGGCTTCCTCGGGCTTCCCCCAGCCCAACTGCAACAAAATTTCGAGAAAATCCAACTTTTCCCACTTCGAGAGACTCGCCCATTCTGTACGCTGGGCTAGAGCTTCTACGTCGATCGGCTCGATCGCTCGAAAATCCTTCCCACTATTAATACTCAAATACAAATCCATCCCCGCAGTTACCCGCTCCCAGAATTCCAACATCGCAGTCTTAGCAGCCTTCAGCGTCATCAAATCGATCGGTAGAGCGATTAATTCGTCATCCACTGCCGGGTAGCGCAGACTATTGCCTTTAACCGTCATTTCCCGCCAGACAATCCCAGAAACTTGATGTTCCCGCTGGTATTCATGCACGGCTGCCTTAAAATTTTGATAAGCAGTGAACTTTTGAACGCCCTCAGATTTGAGAAAGCGATCGATCACGGGGTTTCCTGTAGCAGGAGTTTCAGTCAAATTGAGGCGTCGCCCGTGCAAGCAGGCTTGGCGCTCTTCTGCGAGGATGTTAATGAGTTCCGCCGTGCTGTAGATCTTGGGCATCTTTATTCAGGCAAAATCTATTGATTTGCGGGTCTGGCTGGTTTGATCTGCTAATTTTCAGTAAAGATTATTTGTTTTTTTGAGCAATATCACTTTTGCGTTATTGTAACTTTTCTTTGGAGTTAATTCTAGTTTTGATAGTTTACAGGAGTTGCGCCCATAAATCCCGAAAGCTTCTTGAAAAAAGCAGTTGATCGCGATACAGAATTGCGAGTTAGGCTGTCCGCTGCGCGGCGGGCGTACCTCGTGGAATTTTTCGCCAACAACAAAGCCCCCTCACTCGAAGGAGGGGGCTAAACTGAGTTAAAGGTTTGGCAGTTGTATTTAGCGAGTCCAACAGCCCGAAAAAAAAGCAGCATTCGCACTTGCTGTCAACTACCAAAATTCAAATTTTCAGTCTCAAAGCTTAGTATCGTCGTGAAGAGCGATTGTTGTCGCCCCAGCCACCGCCACCCGAGGAGCGTTTGTTGTTGTTTTCGCGAGGTTTGGCTTTGTTGACTTTCAAGTCACGGCCCATCCACTCAGCACCGTCGAGGGCTGCAATGGCTGCTGCTTCTTCTGCTTCGCTGGCCATTTCGACAAAAGCAAAACCCCGCATTCTGCCTGTTTCCCGGTCCACTGGCACTTGGACGCGGCTTACAGTTCCGTACTCGGCAAATACTTCGTTGAGGTCGTCTGATGTGACCTCATAAGAAAGATTACCCACGTAAATCGACATAAAATCTCCAGAATCTATTAGGGTGCAGAGACTTAGATTCGGAGAGAGGCTTGTAAATAAACACCAACAAACTACGCAACCGAATTTAATTCTTGAAAAACTACTATAACATGAAGCCAGCAGAATCAGCAATTGCCTGTCCTAATTTTCAAATTAGGGTGCCGTCGGGCAATCTCCCGCGGAAAGTATTCTTGATAACTGACATATTGCACTGTTAGCCTCATCACCTTGGTTTTTTGCTGTGCGATCGAGCTGAGGGCTAATTTTTTTCGTTCCTGTTAGCAGGTGGATGGGGTTTTATTGAAAATATTGCTCTCGATCGTTATATTGAGATCGGGCACTTTTCGGGTTGCATAGATATCCTGCCTGTAACACCAGAGATCAATCTTTTTAGCCTCGGATTCATGTGTTGACTGAATTTCTAATCTCTGATATCCCGTCTCCGATCGCATTAAATTTAGCGCCCTGTAATGGCGACCCAAAAATAATTCTCAAAAGAGTTCTTAGGAATATCTACACGCATTTTTCTACCCCAAGTATAAACATCAAAACTAACGCGAGATCGATCGCCCTTTCGATCGCTTCCCTCATCAATTGCGACATTTCCCAACAGCGCCACCCAGTGACTCGGATAAGGGATCAGCGGCGGTTTGTTTTGCAGCATTCCCTCAGCGGTAATCAAAGCAAAAGCAAATCCCCCAGCTTTGAGCGCCTCATCGGCGGCCCGCAGCGCTGGAATATCGCCACTGAAATAAGCGTATTGATACTCCCCACCGATGAATCGGGGGGATTCTTGATTAAGACCACAAAGGGACTTTCAAAGGCGTTAACAAAGCACCTCTACTGACTTCTTTGAGACAAAGCCCCAAAGTTGCCGCTACTTTTCTACCGATATTAGCTGCACCGTTGCAGTCGGCATTGATTAACAAACCTTCAAGGGTGCGATACAATCCGCGCTTAACTCGTTTACCGCTTGACTGCCACCCACGAAAGTTTTTCGCAGAATTTAGGTAGCACGTCCCGATCGACAAATGAAGCTTTAGAAGTATATGATTCTTCAGTCACTACAAACCGAATCCCGTATTTTTCGCATAATTGAGCGATTCTATCCTTGAGTCTACAAGTTGGAATTTGAACAAACTTTTGGTTAGTTTGAGAACCCAGATTGAGACCATTTCTCATCCCCACATTCCAACCGAATATCACAGTACCTAGATTGTTAGCTAAACAATGAGCAATTACCTTCCGAGCAGCTTTGTTAACAGCATCTCGCATTGTGCGATTGCGATTTTATGTCAATCTCTCCAGTCGTTTTGACCAATAACCATTCGCTTTCCCGGACATCAAAAACGCAACGCGCTTATTATATCCTTGATTGAGCGACTTCAGGTGCAACCCATCTACGATAAAGCTAGTCCCAGTATTGCTTACACAGGTTAGCCAATTGTTCATTCCGTGGTCGATCATCAAAGCTTTAGATGGATCTACATCTGCTTGAACCTGCTCAGTCTTGTAGATTAATTCCAAGTAAAAGCAGCCGTTTCTAGGCAGGATTCGATATTCTCTGATCGCTTTGTGGTCTAAGTTTGTGGGCTCTTGTAGATAGAAAGCATCCAGTCCGAACCAAGCTTTAACTTTGGTGCCGAGTGGAAATCTTAATAACCCGTCTTTAAGCTTCACAGAGCGAGCTGTATACGTTACTAAAGCTAGACCACCCTGTCGATAATTAGGTAGTCTCGGTCTTTGAGTTACTGTCCCTTCTTTTATGCCTTTTAATAGTCCAATATAGGATTTGAAAGATTCGGCAACAGTAGTTAAAATCTGCTGTGCGGTATCCGAATAGAATGCTTTATAGTGCAAATTTCGGTTCTCCGTACCTAGCACTTTATGCAAATCTGCTCTCCCCGGTATTTTGCCTGTTTTGAAATACATTTGACGAGCATAATAAATACCGCAATTAGTCAGTTTTGATGACTCACTGCACAGGAATTCGAGAATTGCTTTTAGGTTTTTATCCGGGCTAATTAAATTTTGTTGGCATCCAAACATTTTTGTTACCTCCTTTTTATATTATACCTTCTCACCTGCTATCAAAGGATATTAATTAAAGAGGAAAATGTAGGCGACTAAAGTCGCAGTCGCGTTCCGGATCATGTAAGACAGCCAGGGGCTTCTCGCTCGTTTTTCGGTGAACAGTCAACAGTCAACAGTCAACTATCAACTGTCAACTGTTTTACCATTTTCCTGACATTGCATCTTTGAGTCTCAATTCTTCTCGGCTGACTAGAGCTTCGTAGTAATCTGGTTTGATTTCTAGGGCGACTCCGTAAGAACTAATTGCATCTTGAGTCCGCTGCAATTTTTGCAAAACATCGCCGCGCTGCGCCCAAGCTTCCCAGTTGTGGGGCTTGAGTTGAATCACTCGATCGAAAGCGACAAGTGATTCAGAATAGCGCTGCATTTTCCCCAGCACCAGGCCTCGCTGCACCCAGCCTTGATAGCTGTCGGGCCAGATAGTAATTGCTCGATCGTATGATGCTAGACTTTGTTCGTACTGTTCCAAATTTGACAGGGCGTTGCCACGTTTCAACCAAGCTTCAAAATTGTCTGGCACGTTTTGAATAACGCGGTTGTAAGCTGCGACGGCTTCTTCGTAACGCTGCAATTTTTCCAGGGCTGCGCCTTGCTGCAATCCTACTTTTGATGTAATGTCTGTTTCTGAACTCAGAGAGATTACTTTGTCAAAACAGGCGATCGCTTCTTCGTATTGCTCCAATTTTTCTAGGGCTTCGCCTCGCAAATTCCAAGCTTCTAGAAAATTTCCTTCAATTTGGAGGGCATTGCTGTAAGCGATAATCGCATCTTTGTAGCGTTCCAATTCTGCTAGGGCCATACCTCTGCCCAGCCAAGCTTCGGGGAAATTCGGATTAATTTGAATCGCTCGATCGAAAGCATCGATCGCACCTTCATAATCTCTTGATTCTGACAGTGTTTGACCGCGCCCGATCCATGCTTCGGGATAAGCGGGATTCATTTGAATAGCCCGATCGAAACAAGCTATTGCCCCATCGCGCCACTGGTGTTTCAGGGCCATTCCTTTGTACAGCCAAGCTTCGGAGTCATTGGGTTGGAGTAGCAAGACGCGATCGTAAGCTGTGACTGCTTCTCCGTATTTGTGCAATTTTGCCGAAGCAATGCCCCGATTGAACCAAGCCAAAGTGTTTTGTGGTTGCAGTTGAATGGCGCGATCGTAAGAAGTTACAGCTTCAGCGTAGCGTTCCGCCTTCATCAGAGCCAAACCTCGGTTCAGCCAAGCTTCCCAATTAGTCGGGACGAGTTTGAGAGCGCGCTCGTAGGCCGCCACAGCCTCAGCGTAGCGCGAGGCTTGCAGCAACACGCTGCCTTGCCTGCACCACATCGCGGGCAAATTTGGATGAAGTTGGGTTGCTTTTTTGTAACAGGTTGCTGCTTTGTCCCACTCCTGCAATTCTTCTAAAACTCTGCCCTGCTGATACCAAGCTTCGTGCTTTTCGGGATTGATTTCAATTGCTTTGTCAAAAGTCGCGATCGCCTCGGGGTGATTTTGCAAACTTAACAGTGCTGTCCCGCGCAGCATCCAGGCCCAATATTCTTCGGGATTAATGGCGATCGCTCGATCGCAACAGGCCACCGTTTCAGCCCAGGAGTGCAGTTGCTTGTAAGCTTTGCCCAGATTCAGCCACGCGCGGGCCCAATCCGGCTTAATTTGCACCGCTTTTCCGTAGCAAATGATTGCCGCTTCGTACCTTCCCGATGCGTAGTGTCTGTTGCCCCGATCGTAATCTGGAAATGCTGCAAAAATTCTTAAAATCGGGGGCAGGAGGCCGGACTCGGGATTTGAGGAGTTTTCTGTGGTAGAAGTCGAGATATCTGGCATACGCCTTACATATAAAATTTAGTGGGTTGACAAGATTGCGGTCTTATATATTAACTTATGCTTTTCTTAACTCGCTGCTATTTTGAGACAAATTTAGCATATCAGGTCTATTACCACAAATTATATTTACTTAACTGTAATGTATAAAATTATGCACCGCTCCCACTTTGCGTATACCGCTGTAAAATACGGTCAGTCGATTTTCGATGTTCGATTGACTCCACAGATGAATCTGGGAGCTTGAACCAGAGTCTAAAATTTTGATCTCTCCACTACGAGTGTCGGAAACGTGTATTCGTAAACGATATTAATTTTCCCAGAATCCTTCAAATCTCTGCGGTGCGAGATCTGAGTTAATAGAGTCTGTCCTCAAAAAGGCAGTGTGTTAACTTTTATTGTAACGGCCATACATCGTTTAATTAAGAGGTATGTTGTTCTTTATATCGAGTTGCTCAGGATGGCAATAAATAGTAGCTGCTAAATATTAGGCAATAAAAATCAATCAATTCATTTCATTGCAACACTTTTTTTCCAAAGAGCTAAAAGGAGTTGGTTTGGCAAACATCAAAATTAATTTGTATCAGACGTTGATTTGGACAAGAAAGTTGAGGGAAGGGTTTCATTATGCCACTCAATTTAAAAATTCGATCTCACAAGATCGCCATAATATTTATTGCATCGTTACTAATCAACGTACTCGCGATCGAAAGCACGTACTCTCAGCAGATCTGCCCAAAAGTGCAAACTTCAATTCAGATTATCGACGAAACGGGCGGGAGACAGATTTCTGGCACCTCCTCCGTTGACACTTTGCAGGAGTCACATTTCAAGAACTATGTAACGACCATTTCCAAACATATCTCTGCCAAGATTGACGAAATATCGCAGTGCCACGGAGATTTGAAAAGTTCTCCAGAAGTCAAGCTTTTTTTCGTTTACCGTCGGCTCGTCAAGACTGCGCCCTTAGCACCGTTCAATTTAGAGCGTACAGAATCTAATGATGCCAGGCATTTGGATAGTCCTTGGGTAAAACTCACGTTCAGCCGTTCGCCCACGCTCATTGTGCGTGCGGTGTTCCTGTGGAACGAACGACAGTTTCTGTTCGATCAAGCACTGATGTCGGGCATACGTGCCTCGCCCACCAATTCTCTGCTTCCGATTGATAACGGCATCTTCAGGCAATTTATACAAGATTACAAGGACTCTGTGCTGCTTGCACCGTCTCCAGAAGCCCTGCCTGCCGCCGAAGCCAGTATTTCAAAGCGTTTGCCACCAGACATCCTTTGGCTGTTTCGCTATGCGTCGGGACAACGCGGTCCTTTCTACACGTGGCTGGACCCCGCTCTGAAATCCGCCGTTTCGCGGGGAGCGATCGGATATACCGATCTTAACAAGGCTCTGATTGACCAATTTTTCGCGTCAGAAACGACTGAGATCCGCTACGAAAGCGTTCTCGATCTCAAAGACATATTCACCCTCGATCAATACCGGGTTAACGACCTTCTTCGTTAAGGAAAAAAATTATGGTTTGGACTTTTTCTCAAAAGACGACGTTCACGGGTTTTAGTACCGCCGAAGAGGCAGTTTCATTATGCCACTCAATTTAAAAATTCGATCTCATAAGACGATCGCCATAATATTTATTGCATCGTTACTAATCAACGTACTCGCGATCGAAAGCACGTACTCTCAGCAGAGCTGCCCAAAAGTGCAAACTTCAATTCAGATTATCGACGAAACTCAGATTATCAACAAAACAGGGAGGAAGATTTTTGGCACGTCCGTTGACACTTTGCAGGAGTCATATTTCAAGAACTATGTAACTACCCTTTCCAAACACGTCTCTGCCAAGATTGACGAAATATCCCAGTGCCACGGGGATTTGAAAAGTTCTCCAGAAGTCAAGCTTTTTTTCGTTAACCGTCCGCTGGTCAAATACCCTCGGCGGATCACATTCACGACTGCGCCAATCGTAGTACCGTTCAACTTAGAGGGCACGCAATCTAATGGTACCAGGCATTTGGATAGTCCTTGGGTAAAACTCACGTTTGGCCGTTCGCCCAGGCTCGTTGTGCGTGCGGTGTTCCTATGGAACGAACGACAGTTTCTGTTCGATCAGGCACTGATGTCGGGCATACGCGCTTCGCCCACCAATCCTCTGCTTCCGATTGATGAGCCAATCTTCAAGCAATTTATAGAAGATTACACGGACTCTGTGCTGCTTGTACCGTCTCCAGAAGCCGAGTCTGTTGGCTTAGCCAGTATTTCAAAACGCTTGCCACCAGAAATCTTTTGGCTGTTTCGCAATGCGTGGCAAAGCACACGCGGTCCTTTTTCCGGGATGGTGGCCGGCGCTCTTAACTCCGCCGTTACGCAGGGAGGGATCGGATATATCGATCTTACCAAGACCCTCGTTGACCAATTTTTCGCGTCAGAAACGACTGAGATCCGCTACGAAAGCGTGCTCGATCTCAAAGACATATTCACCCTCGATCGATACCGGGTTAACAACCTTCTTCGTTAAGGAAAAAAATTATGGCTTGGACTTTTTCTCAAAAGACGATGTTCACGGGTTTTAGTACCGCCCAAGAGGCAGTTTCATGATGCCACTCAATTTAAGAATTCGATCGTACAAGACGATCGCCATAATATTTATCGCCTCGTTAGCGATCAACGTACTCGCGATTAAAAGCACCTACGGTACGTTGAACGACATCCCGATCGGAGAGTCATCCCCCAAGCTTCTTCAGTCTAGTGACGGTAATGACTTTTTGTTCGGCGGCAGTACACAACAACGAAGTAACCCAGGTGATCCCAACGCTAATCCCCCTTTCCCATTTGTGCCATCCAACGACCCCATCACTCCTGACCCGACGACTGGTGCACAAGTGCAAATATTTATAATATTCACTGGCCCTAGTGGTGTTGATACGTCTGACCTTGAGGGCATAGCAAACACCACCGGAGGTGACTTCTTTAGGGTCTCGACGGATGAGGAGTGGGCGAACATCTTGCTCAAAATCATGAATTTACCGCCTGGGTCTATGAATACTCCTCCACAGCGGTAAATGATAATATCACAACGAACCAGAACATCACTGTTAGTATAAATGTTTGCTGTTGCTTAATTTAGGTATGATTCACTCGCGATAGCAATTCCTGAAATTTAGAGTAGGGGCAATTCATGAATTGCCCCTACTTCGGCGGAAGATTATTTAACCTCAACAATCTAGCTTCAATTATCTTCCTCATTCTAGGTATCAGCCTTAACAATCTAGCTTCGCAATCGATGTTAGAAAGTCTGTCCCTCCCAGCAAATCTAATTCAGGATAATATCAATTATCTAAAGATTCGACAGAGATCGAGGACGACAAGACATTACTATTTATCATAAAATTTCCCTGTTTGCCAAAGTCTGTCATAACTTTAAAAAAATGGTATAACTGTATTTCCCAGCCTAGGGTTAGGATACAAACCAATATGTCGCGATCGAGATTTCAAATCAAATTTAATATGCTAACTCTGCACCCGCTTTTAGATTTCACGGAAAGGTCGATCGACGAAGAGGGAGGGTCGATCGACTCTAGCCCCAGTTATTGGTACGAAGGGCATTGCCTTCAAAGTGCGGATCTGCTGAGATTGCCACGTACTCGAATGTCTGAAGAAATCGCCCGGGGTTTGATGGAATACCTTGCTGCTGACGATTCCTACGATCGCGAGGGGAAGATGTACGGCATATTGCTGGTGGAGATGCCTTGGGGGGAACAGCGGATTCTCAAAGCATTTTCGGGGTTGCTGAACGGTTCTAGCGTTGTTGACGGGTGGGTGCCACCGATTCCGGGGCGATCGCGAGTTGCTTTAGAAGAAGCGCGCACGCTAGCCCAATTGGAAGCAATGAAACAGGAACTGATTGCACTGAATCAACTCCCGCAGCGACAGGAATATGCAGCCTTATTGAGCGAATTTGAATTGCAATTGCAAGTTTTGAATGCGCGGCACCGCAATTGCAAGCAGCAGCGAGACGAACAACGTCAGCTAAGCAGTCAAACTCTCGCAGGAGACACACTCTTAATAGCCCTGGAAAAACTAAATCAAGAAAGCCGTTTGGAGGGAATTGAATGCAGGCAATTAAAACGGCAGCGGGATGCAATATTGCAGCCTCTAAAAAAGATCGTTGAAGCTGCCGATGAGCGGATGCGGGTGCTCAAACAAGGGCGAAAAGAACTTTCCCGCGAACTTCAGGCCGAGATGCACGCAGCTTACACTCTGGTGAATTTTTTGGGTAAATCGCGATCGATCCAGGAATTGATGCCAACTAATTCTATTCCGACTGGCACCGGCGACTGCTGCGCGCCAAAATTGCTGCACTGCGCGGCAGCAAACAATCTGAAACCGCTAGCAATGGCTGAGTTTTGGTGGGGGCCGCCATCGGGTGACAAAGTTCCGGGAGAGTTTTATGGTGCTTGTAGCGATCGGTGTCAGCCGTTGATGGGTTTTTTGCTGTCAGGATTGCCACAAAATCCAATTGTTTCGGGGCCGAAAGCTTACCCGGCTTTTACATCGTCAGCTAATAGCAAAAGTCTGTCAAAAGCTTCATCGAAAAAAAGTGTAAATCAGTCTTTTAATGGTGGCATCGAAGCCCGCCCGACAAGCCAGACTTTTAGGGGCGGGCTAGAAGCCCAACCCCTACTCCCCACAACTCATCAAAACAATCATGGTGGAACGGGCATCTTGCCCGTTACCGATCGCTCTTGGGGCGCGCCAGATGCCCAACCC
>NZ_JAEQCX010000116.1:0-24632 GCF_020738035.1 Microcoleus sp. PH2017_28_MFU_U_A | reverse complement strand
GGGGCGCGCCAGATGCCCAACCCCTACTCCCCACAACTCATCAAAACAATCATGGTGGAACGGGCATCTTGCCCGTTACCGATCGCTCTTGGGGCGCGCAAGATGCCCATCCCACAAATCTCAAAAAATTTGCTGGAACGAGCATCTTGCCAGTCACCAATCCCCAGGAAATGCTGCCAATTGTTTATGAAGACAAATGGTTAATTGCAGTCAATAAACCCCCAGACTTGCTGTCAGTTCCAGGTCGTTATCTAGACAATCAAGATAGCGTTTTGAGTCGCTTGCAAAACTTGTTACAGGACGGGTTAAAACTGACGGCGGTGCATCGGTTAGATTTAGCAACATCTGGGATTTTGTTGCTGGCGCGGGACAAAGAAACCAGCAGTCAACTAAGCCTGCAATTTGAGAAACGGCGGGTTCACAAAGTTTATGAAGCAGTGCTTTCGGGGACTGTCAACATAGAGGCGGGGACGATCGCACTCCCGGTAAAAAAAGACCCGAAAAATTCCCTGGTTCAGCAAGTTAATTTGGAGTGCGGAAAACCCAGCATTACTAGGTTTCAGGTAATGGCGAAGGAGGGAAATTGTACTCGCGTCGAGTTTTTGCCGCTGACGGGGCGCACGCATCAATTGAGGGTTCATGCAGCGGATGTTCGAGGGTTGGGAATACCGATTTTGGGCGATCGACTTTACGGATGTCGCGCCGCTGCGAACCGACTGCACTTGCACGCGCGGGAACTCTCCTTTGAGCATCCGCAGTTGGGATCAAGGCTCAGCTTACAGGTGGCGACGCCATTTTGATCGCGCGGGCGATCGCAAGTCCGATAGTGCGATCGCCCGAAAGTAAAATAACAAGTTATCTCGCCTCTGTTTAGGAAACCTGAAAATGCTACAGACTCCCACGAAAACCCTTACCTTAGAAGAGTTTCTGAATCTGCCGGAAACGGAACCCGCCAGCGAATACATTAATGGACGCATCATCCAAAAACCAATGCCACAAGGAGAACACAGTGCAATTCAGACAGAATTGCCACCTGCCATTAACTCGGTGCTAAGATCCCAGAAGATTGCCCGAGCTTTCTGTGAACTCCGTTGCACTTTTGGTGGGCGATCGATTATACCCGATGTTTCGATATTCTTGTGGAACAGGATTCCTCGTCAGGAAAATGGTGCAGTGGCTAATGTTTTCTCAATTGCTCCAGATTGGGCGATAGAAATTCTTTCGCCCGACCAAAGCCAAACAAAGGTAACTAAAAATATTCTACATTGCTTGGCTCGCGGAACGCAAATGGGCTGGCTGATTGACCCCTCCGAGCAATGTGTATTTGTTTATTTGCGCGATCGACCAACAGCATTTTTTGACGAACCGGATCTACTGTTACCAGTGCCAGAATTTGTCAGAGAATTCAATCTGACAGTTAAAGGTTTATTTAGCTGGCTGCTGGATTAACTAAAAGTTTCGCAATAGTTCACCAAGATATTTGATATTAAAGCCCTCGTCTGCCGCCGGCGGTTGATAGTACGCAGTGATACACGCAGGCTATATCCGTAGGGTGTATCACTGCGTACCTTAGCAATAAATACGCCCATTGATATTTGTTGGCAAGTCCTGTTTAAGTTATCTTGAAAAGCGATCGAACTCCGATTGCTCACATTATTCAGTAAAGGACAGATCGAGATTATGACAACTCAAACAACATCTTCAATCCTCCTGAGTCCCTTCAAATTGGGAGATTTATCCTTAAAAAACCGGGTAGTCATGGCACCCATGACGCGATCGAGAGCCGGTGAAACGCGGATGCCCAACGCTTGGATGGCCGAGTATTACGCTCAGCGGGCCAGTGCTGGTTTGATCCTGACAGAAGCTACGGTGATTTCTTCTCAAGCTAACGGTTGGCTGAATACGCCCGGTATTTATTCAGACGAGCAAGCCGAAGCTTGGAAACAAGTTGTAAATGGGGTTCATGCCCGCGAAACACCAATTTTCATGCAGCTTTGGCACTGCGGGCGGGCTTCTCACAGCAGTTTTCAGGAAAACAATCAATTGCCAGTTGCAGCATCTGCCATCAAAATCAACGGAGAAGGCATTCATACCCCTGCGGGCAAACAACCCTACGAAACTCCCCGCGCTCTAGAAACAGATGAAATCTCGATCGTTGTGGAAGATTATCGCCAGGCCGCAGAACTGGCAAAAATGGCGGGTTTTGACGGTGTAGAAATTCACGGTGCTAACGGATATTTAATTGACACTTTCCTTCAATCCAAAACTAATCAACGCACAGATTCCTATGGCGGTACAGTTGAAAATCGCTACCGTTTTCTCAAGGAAATTGTGGAGGCAATTCTGACAGTATTCCCTGCCAACCGAGTTGGAGTTCGACTTTCTCCCAACGGTGTTTACAATGATATGGGTTCTCCCGATTATCGCGAAACTTTTCTGTATATTGCAGGTCAGTTAAATGTCTACGGTTTAGCTTACCTTCACCTTGTGGATGGTTTAGCTTTTGGCTTTCACGAATTGGGAACGCCGATGATGATAGGAGAGTTTCGCGATGTATTTTCCCAGCCGCTGATTGGTAACTGCGGATACAATCAAGAACTAGCCCAAACAGCTTTGAGCAACAAAGTTGCGGATTTAATTGCTTTTGGTCGGGATTTTATCAGCAATCCGGATTTAGTAGAGCGTTTTGCTGGCGGTTGGCCGCTCAATCCGCCTGCGGTCGTCGGCGTCTGGTATTCTTTTGGGCCTGAAGGTTATATTGACTTTCCTACTTATCAGGAATCAGCAGCTATTTCTTAGACTGTTGAGCAAAAAGCTGACTGTAAGAGAATTTTTGGGCGGAGTGAACGTCCGGGCTGTTTCCTCCACCCAATGTGTAATGTGCGTCGTTTCCGGCTGCGAGAAAAGTGTTTTAATAAAGAGAAATAGAAATCATTTCTAGCCGGAGTTCTCCGCACGATTTATGATAGATGAAGTTGTTGATTTCACCCAAACTGTCGATTTAACCAATTGCGATCGCGAACCGATTCAAATTCCAGGGCTGATTCAGCCCCACGGGGTGCTGTTGGTTTTGCAGGAGCCTGACTTGAAGATTGTCCAGGTCAGCAATAACGCGTTGGCTTTGCTAGGTCAACAGCCCCAAGATCTGTTGGGCAAACCGCTATTAAACTTACTCGCTCCTCAGCAGATTAATGCAATTCGGCAGTGCTTAAGCGAAGACTTTGAGTATGTGAATCCGTTAGATATTTCTCTGAAATCTAAAACAAAATTACTTCATTTTGATGGCATTGTTCATCGCTGCAATACCATAATCTTTTTAGAATTGGAACCAAAAAAGAAAAGACAAAAAACAGACTTTTTCCATTTTTACCAGCGATTAAAAGGAACGATTACTAAAATTCAAAAGGCTCCAACCTTGCTGGAAATGTGCGAGGTTGTAGTTAAAGAAGTGCGAAAAATCACTGGATTCGATCGCGTTATGGTATATCAATTTGATGCCGCAGGATCCGGACGGGTGATTGCAGAAGATCGGGTAGAAACGCTAACGCCTTATCTGGGCTTGCACTATCCGCCCAGCGACATTCCCCAGCAAGCGAGACAGCTTTATACCCTCAACTGGCTGCGGTTAATTCCAGACTCCTCCTATGAGCCTGTGGCGTTAGTGCCAGCGCACAATCCCTTAGACTCGCGCCCGACGGATTTGAGTTTATCGGTGCTGCGGAGCGTGTCTCCCGTACACTTGGAATACCTCAAGAATATGGGTGTATCAGCCTCCATGTCTATTTCACTGATCCAAGACCAAAAACTATGGGGGCTGATTGCTTGCCATCATTCGACGCCGAACTATGTGCCCTATAGCGTGCGAACCATGTGCGAGTTTGTGGGGCAGGTAATGTCGATCGAACTTGCAAACAAACAAGATCGTGAAGACTTAGACTACAAAATGACATTGAAGTCGCTCCAAAGCAAGTTTGTAGAATCGCTATCTCAGTCAAAAAGCTTCTGGGATGGATTAGTTCAACTCAACTCGAACCTGCTAGATCTGGTGGGTGCGACGGGAGTGGCGGTTTGCGCGGGAGAACAAGTTATTTGTATTGGTGAAACGCCGCCAGAAGCTGAAATTCCTGCCCTGCGGGAATGGATTAAAAGCCAAATTCAACACAACCTGTTTCAAACCCGATCGCTATCTGAAATTTATCCAACCGCAGAGTCATTTAAGAGCGTTGCGAGTGGACTGTTAGCATTAGAAATTTCCAAAGTCAACAAAAATTATATACTCTGGTTCCGTCCAGAAGTGATTCAAACAGTCAACTGGGGCGGCAACCCGAACAAACCTGTCGAAGTCACAATCGATCGCGAGATGCGGTTGTCTCCTCGCAAATCCTTTGAACTCTGGCAACAAACGGTGCAGGGCTGCTCGTTACCTTGGAAGTCCTGCGAGATCGAAGTCGCCACCGAACTGTGCAGCCTGATCGTCGGGATTATCCTCAGTCAGGCAGATGAAATGGCAAAGATTAATCTAGAATTGGAACGCAGTAACACTGAACTAGATGCCTTCGCTTACGTCGCATCCCACGATCTCAAAGAACCGCTGCGCGGCATTCATAACTATTCCAATTTCTTGATAGAAGATTACGGGGAGGTGTTGCACGAGGATGGCATCGCTAAATTGCAAACGCTGGTGCGCCTAACCCAACGCATGGAAGATCTGATTAACTCTCTGCTACACTATTCCAGGCTGGGACGCAGCGAACTTTCGCGCCAACCGACAAATCTCAACGATTTAGTGCGACAGTCGATCGACATTTTAAAGATCGGCGGGCCTCCGCAAGCGATCGAGTTTCGCACTCAATCGTTGCCGACAGTTGCCTGCGATCGCACTCAAATCAGCGAGTTATTCACCAACCTGATTAGTAACGCGATTAAATATAATAATAAAACCGAGAAATGGGTGGAAATTGGTTTGATCGAATCAGAATCCGCGAGCAGTAAAGACCCGAGTTTATATACCTTTTATGTGCGAGATAACGGCATTGGCATCCCCCAAAAGCATTTGGAGCGAGTTTTTCAGATATTCAAGCGACTCCACGCACAAGACGAATATGGTGGCGGTACAGGGGCAGGTTTGACGATCGTCCAAAAAATTGTCGATCGACACGGGGGAAAAATTTGGGTAGAATCGACGCCCGGTGAGGGCAGCACGTTTTACTTCACATTATCAGCGGCGGTCAAACCATGACCGGATATTCAGCGATGCGTGCTATGCAACTCCCTCCCTTGCTGATCGTTGAAGACAGCGACGAAGACTTTGAAGCGTTCCAACGTTACCTACACCCATCTTTTTCGCAAATCCCCGTCTATCGCTGCACTAATGGCGATCGGGCCCTGGCGTTTCTCTACCGCACCGAACCCTACACCAATCCTAACACTGCTCCGCGTCCGGGACTGATTGTGCTAGACCTCAACTTACCGGGAACGGATGGGCGAGAGGTACTATATAAAATAAAACAGGATCGTAATTTGAAAAAGATTCCGGTGGTTGTTTTCACCACATCTAACAATCCCAAAGACATCGCAGCCTGCTACGAACAAGGAGCGAACAGCTATATCATCAAACCTATGGATTTTAAGCTGTTGAAGCGAAGTATTCAGACGTTGTTGAG
The DNA here is from genome assembly GCF_020738035.1 of Microcoleus sp. PH2017_28_MFU_U_A. Classification (NCBI taxonomy): domain Bacteria; kingdom Bacillati; phylum Cyanobacteriota; class Cyanophyceae; order Oscillatoriales; family Microcoleaceae; genus Microcoleus; species Microcoleus sp. PH2017_28_MFU_U_A. The sequence goes on along the minus strand of NZ_JAEQCX010000116.1, from coordinate 18,969 downwards.
CTACTGGTTTGAAATCACGATGCTCCCTGTTCAGTCTCCGGAGGAAGACCAATTATGAGTCAAGTTGAGCGCACTGTTTTGATTGTGGAGGATAACCGTGATCTATCCCAACGGCAGAATCAGGTGGGCGCTGAGCCTGGGGAAAGTGTTTTATAATGCGATCGGGCAAGCGATGCGGATGTCGGGCGTAGATTTGGATATCACCGATCGCAAGCACACCGAGGAAGCACTGCGTCACAGTGAAGAGTTTAGAAAACGGGTGTTAGACAGCAGCAGCGACTGCATCAAAGTGCTGGATCTGGATGCACGACTTTTATACATAAATACAGGAGGGATGTGCCTGTTGGAGATCGACGATCTCACCCCCTATTTGAACGCGGAATGGCTCTGTTTTTGGCAAGATGAAGCTCGGGAAGAGGTGGAAGCTGCGATCGCGGCGGCGAAGGCAGGAGAAGTGGCTAGATTTCAGGGCTTTTGTGCCACCGCCAAAGGCACGCCAAAATGGTGGGATGTCGTGTTAGCACCGATCCGGGATGTGGCAGGCCAAGTTGTACAAATCTTATCGACTTCGCGGGATATCACCGATCGCAAACAAGCGGAAATCGAACGCGATCGCATTCTGCAATTAAAACAAGCTGCCCTGGCCGAATCGGAAAGAGTTAACCGCATCAAAGACGAGTTTCTGGCGGTGCTTTCTCACGAGTTGCGATCGCCCCTCAACCCGATCTTAGGCTGGACGAAGTTGCTGCAAACTGGCAGGCTGAATGAAACCAAAACTGTAGCAGCGTTAGCGACGATCGAACGGAATGCCCTGGCACAGGCTCAATTAATTGACGACTTGCTCGATATGGCTCGCGTGCTGCGCGGCAAACTGAGTTTGAATGTGACTGCTGTCAATTTGTTGTCTACCATTGAATCTGCGATCGAAACAGTGCAGACTGCCGCCACCGCCAAGTCAATTCTGATTCATCACGTGCTATCCAATATCGGGCAAGTGTCTGGGGATGCGGTTCGCCTCCAGCAAATTGTCTGGAATTTGCTTTCCAACGCTGTCAAGTTCACTCCCAAGGGTGGACGAATAGACGTTCGATTAGAGTTAGCAGACAACCAAGCGCAGATTGTGGTAACAGATACGGGTAAAGGCATCAATCGAGACTTTTTGCCCTACATCTTTGAGTCTTTCCGTCAAGAAGATGCTTCTGTTACTCGCAAACACGGGGGGCTAGGGTTGGGACTGGCGATCGTTTATCAACTGGTAGAAGCCCACGGCGGAACAATCAAAGCTGACAGTTTTGGGGAAGGAAAAGGAGCCACTTTTAGAGTCAGCCTGCCGCTGCTGAACGTCAAAACAGGGGAAAATCCGGACAAGTTATTAGAAGCAGAACAGGATCTCAGAGGCATCCGAGTGTTGGCAATTGATGACGAGGCAGACAGCCGGGAAGTAATCGGCGCATTCCTGGTTATGGCTGGAGCGGAGGTGATGACAGTTGCATCTGCGGCTGAATTTATGGTAGCCCTAGAGTCGTTTGTGCCGGATGTTTTGGTGAGCGATATTGGAATGCCAGAAGTCGATGGCTACAGTTTGATCGGATATGTGCGTTCTCTATCACCGGAGCGGGGGGGGCTGATCCCGGCGATCGCATTGACTGCCTATGCTGGAGAAATCAACCACCAACAAGCTCTGGCAGCAGGCTTTCAGAGGCACATTTCCAAGCCTGTGGAGCCAAATCTATTGGTTGGGGCGATCGCTGATTTACTGAGCAAATAGCTATGAAAACATCAGCCATAAATTGAGCATATCTTGATAACTTATTTCTCAATAATAGCTCATACCTAATACTTTTAACAAGACCATTTCCGACTACCTTTACCTTTCAATGCGTTCAAGTTATTCCCTCATATATATCATGTTCGCAGTGCGGACTTAAGTCCGCAAAAACGGTTCGTAGTGCGGACTTAAGTCCGCAAAATGCACTCCGATTCCGACTGAAGTCGGCACTACGAACTTATCTCCCGACTGAAGTCGGCACTACGAACTTATCTCCCGACTGAAGTCGGCACTACGAACTTATCTCCCGAATCTCCGAAAATGGGCTAGGAGTGTCGATCGGCAACCTAGAAAGTTGAGATTCACAACGTTTGGGCCTATCCTATTAACCTGAGGGCATCTGAAAACATCCGAGCTGCTAGCTCAGCTTTTGAGATGCCCCAAAATAATCAATAGCCAAGCATTTTTAAGAAAATGGCACAAAATCACAAGTCAACGGTTATCATCACCGGCGCATCCTCCGGCGTCGGCTTGTACGGCGCCAAAGCCCTTGCAGACAAAGGATGGCACGTAGTCATGGCCTGTCGCGACGTGCGAAAAGCCGGAGACGCCGCTCAAGAGTTGGGCATACCTCAAGGTAGTTTCACGATTATGCACATTGACTTGGGCGATTTGGAAAGCGTGCGCCGATTTGCTCGGGAATTCAAATCAAGCGGCAGGCCTCTAGACGCTTTGGTGTGCAACGCAGCTATCTATCTGCCTTTGATTAAGGAACCGCTGCGGAGCCCTGAAGGTTACGAGTTGACGATGACTACCAATCACCTCGGTCATTTCCTGCTGTGCAATCTGATGATGGATAGCATGAAACCTTCCTATTATCAAGATGCGAGAATCGTGATTTTGGGAACTGTGACTCACAATCCAGACGAGTTGGGTGGAAAGATTCCGCCGCGTCCTGATTTGGGCAAGTTTGAGGGTTTTGAAGCGGGTTTCCAAGATCCGGTTTCGATGGTAGATGGGAAGCAGTTTGAACCTGTCAAGGCTTACAAAGATAGCAAAGTTTGCAACGTGCTGACGATGCGGGAATTGCACCGCCGCTTTCACGAATCGACGGGGATTAATTTCACTTCGCTGTATCCGGGATGCGTGGCGGATACGCCACTTTTCCGCAATCACTATCCTTTATTTCAGAAACTTTTCCCGCTGTTTCAGAAGAATATCACCGGCGGTTATGTGTCGCAGGAGTTGGCGGGCGAAAGGCTGGCAATGGTGGTTGCAGATCCAGAATACAAGCAATCTGGGGCTTATTGGAGTTGGGGAAATCGTCAGAAAAAAGATGGTAAGTCTTTTGTGCAGAAGGTTTCTCCGCAGGCGCGCGATGATGAGAAAGGTGAGCGGATGTGGGAGTTGAGCGCTAAGTTGGTGGGATTGACTGACGGAGCTCCCATGGGTGCTGCTAGTGCGAGCCGCCCTGCATAATTAGGTTTGTAGTGAGGACTTTAGTCCTTCTTCTTGCGGACTAAAGTCCTCACTACGAACCTTGACGCACACAGGTTTGTAGTGAGAACTTCAGTCCTTCTTCTTGCGGACTAAAGTCCTCACTACAAACCTGTAGTTTGTGGGATGGGCGTCCCGCCCGTCTTTAAAGGACGGGCGGGACGCCCATCCCACAATAATTAAAATTCTAAGTTATTTAATTCGCGCTCCTAAGTTATTTAATTCTCATTCCTTACCAGGAAAAATTGGTTTAAATCCCCAAGCCTTGTAGGGAGAAATTAAAAAAAGACGATTGATTGCTCGACTCCTCTTCCTTTCCGGTAGAGGTCTCCCTCCTTTCGTCAAGTCAACTGTCAACCTGTATGCTGTCAACTGTCAACTGTCAACTGTCAACTGTCAACTGTCAAAGATATTTTTGCGGATCTGCATCCGGTTGCTGCGTAAGTTTTGGCGGAGGAACCAAAAGGTCGATCGACCTTTTGGTTTTTAGCCGTTGGGAAATTCTTGGCAGTGCCCGATGTTGCCTTTTTTTCGGTTAAGATTAATTGTTAGTTTAGGGTGCGCTGGTTCCTTAAAATATTTTCACCCAATCTAGCGAAATAATAATTATATCATATGAACTGTAGATCGCAAAAATTATTTTTAATTGCTGGAATCTTTGGCTTAGTTTGGTTGGGAAAACCGACGAAAACATCCGCGAGCAACGTTGAAATTTTGACTTCAAATGTTGAGGATTTGGCAACAGTCCGCAGCGGAGCCGATCGACCTTTACGAACCAACGACACGAATCTTGACACCCGGGAAGACTTGCCCGCCACTGAGTCCGATCGATCGACTTTGGCACCAATTCTACCTGCGGAAACTCCCGATTTACAGCCAGAAGCTGCCAATTCTGTCGATCGCACATTCGCCACGAACGATCGAGAAACTCAGCTTTCTAACCGAGATCAAAAGCTAAAAGAAAATATAGGTATCGATCGAGATTCGCAACTGAGCCAACTGCCCAACCCAATTCAACCCAGAGAGCCGGAATTACCTGCACCAAGAGCACCGCAGCCACCGCCACCACCTCCCCTCCAACCAACTCCGCTGGCACCAGTTCCCGGCGATTCCAGGCCGGGGATTCCGGGTACAATTCGGGTTTTGCGGTTTGAATTTGAGGGAAACACAGCTTTTAGCGATCGCGAACTCGCAGCAGTTACGCAACAGTTTGCGGGGCGCGACATCACCTTTGCCGAACTGATCGCAGCAGAAGGGGCAGTGACTCAAAAATACGTAGCAGCAGGATACATCAATTCCGGCGCTGTAATTCCCGCCAACCAAACATTTCCCAGAGAAGGAGGTGTGGTGAAAATTCGGATTGTCGAAGGCGGATTAGATGAAATTCAGATTAGTGGAAACAGGCGTTTAAATGCCAATTACGTGCGATCGCGCCTAGAACGTGTCACCAGGCGGCCATTGAATCGCGATCGGCTGCTGGAAGCTTTGCAAATGCTGCAACTCGACCCCTTAATTGCCAATATTTCGGCAGAATTGCAAGCTGGAAGCCGCCCGGAAAACAGCCGTTTAGAAGTGCGGATTAAAGAAGCAGACAGCTTCAGCGGCGAAGTTTTTCTAGACAACAATCGATCGCCCAGCGTCGGCAGTTTTCGGCGCGGCGCGCGCATCAATCAAGCGAATTTGCTCGGTTTGGGCGACGGATTAGAGCTATCCTACGCTAACACCGACGGCAGCAACGAATTCAACGGCAGCTACACAGTCCCCGTCAACGCGCGCAACGGCACGATTCGGTTTGCTGCGAGTGCTGCGAGCACTAACGTCATCGAGGAACCCTTCGATGCTGCCGAAATCGAGGGGAAATCGCGGACTTACGAGTTAACTTACCGCCAGCCGATCGTCGAAAAGCCCGATCGCACTTTGGCTGTGGGAGTAACATTTTCGCGACAAGAAAGCGATACATTCCTGTTGGGAGAAAGATTTGCGCTGTCGGCGGGAGCAAATGAGCGCGGTGAAACGCGGGTTTCAGCGGTGCGGTTTTTTCAGGAATACGTGCAGCGGAATTCCCGACAAGTGCTCGCAGCGCGATCGCAGTTTTCCATCGGTACCAATTTTTTGGGTGCTACTGCGAACGATAGCGGCCCTGACAGTCGCTTCCTGGCGTGGCGCGGACAAGCGCAGTACGTGAGGCTGCTAGCGCCCGAAACCTTGCTAATAGTACGTTCCGACATTCAATTCGCCGATCGCCCGCTGCTGTCCCTCGAACAAATCGGGATCGGTGGCGTGCAAAGCGTGCGCGGATACCGACAAGATTTGCTGTTAACTGATAGCGGTGCGATCGCATCTGCGGAGGTACGAATCCCGGTGTGGCGCGTGCCGAAAGTCAAAGGATTGTTACAAGTCGCTCCGTTTGTGGATTTTGGGGTAGGCTGGAACAATTCCGGAGAAAAAGCGAATGCTGACTCTGACAAATTGTTGGGTGCGGGTTTAGGGCTAATTTGGCAAATGGGCGATCGGTTTAATATGCGATTAGATTATGGTTTTCCTTTGATTAATGTCGGAGGGGGCGATCGAACTTTTCAGGAAAAAGGCATCTATTTTCGGATTAATTACTTTGCTTTCTAAATTGTGGGTTGCGTTGAGTGCGATCGAACCCTACGCTTCGCTTCACCCAACACTTTCATCTTTAGCGCTGACGGTCAATTTTTATTAAGTGGCGATCTCAATTCAATCAGTTGATGAACCGCACTAACCACCAATTCAGGCTGATCTAGCATTACAAGATGTCCACTATTTTCTGCAATGATATGTTGGCTATTTGAGGATAGTTGGGTCAAGTCTCGCTGAAGCAATTGCCATTTCTGGAATCTTTCATCACTCATCTGTGGATTTTTAGAGCCTTGACTTAATACAATCAAAGGCAGATTCCCCAGTAGTGTACTCGCTTGCAATTGCTGAAAGCTCCTTTTCATATTGGCAAGCTCACTTGACGTAGTTGCCCAATAACAGGGGCGGTAACAGGAAGATTTGAAGGTGTCAAATAGAGCTTGCACTGCCAACGGATATTTTTGACTTTCTTGTTTGATATCCTTAAACATTGGCAACACATTCATATCTCCGATTAATCGTAACACTCCAACCCGACTGGCAATTATCAGAAGCTGGTAAAGCAAAATTACCCTTTTCATACGCTTCCATATTGCGGGTGTTATTTGATCTTCATGGACAGAATCAACCAGCACCAATCCGACGACTTCTTCTGGATGTTGACTGGCATATAGTCGCATATTGCCTCCACCCAAGGAGTGGCCAACTAAAATGTAGGGAGGTTCGATCTTAGCTTTCGTCAACAGGGCGTGTAATTCATCAACACTCTGCTGACTTGTGCGAGGTATCTTGGGATTGGGATCGCTCCAACCCAACCCTGCTCGATCGTAGGTACAGACACGAGTAAACTTAGCAATTTCAGAGGGAACCAGACCCCACGTAATTGAGGGAGCACCACCGCCAGCATCCATAATGACTGTTGGTGTCCCTTTTCCCACACAGTTGAGATGTAGACGAAATCCTCCAATATCAAACAGTTCACCCTGCGGAGGATACTTGCGTCGATCGATTATTTGACTGACTGCTTGATAGAGAATTCCAGCAAATAAACTGATAGCGGTAATACCTAGAGCAAGCACGATCAATTTTTCTGTGGTTGTCATAGCAAAATTTATAGAACTGATACCATTGCACTCAAGTTTATCTTTTATAACGATTAATTTGCCGCTTCGACCGGGTTGTTATGCCGCCGCGATCGCCCTATAGTGCTATTGCCTCTACATACTTTTCTGATACTGCTCAATCGTCGCTGCAATTTTATTCATCAATTGTTGATCCTGCTTTGGATCGAATGGGGGCGCATTTTTCCAATCATAAAACCATACTGGCTTCCGTTGCTTCTCTTCTGGCTCAGTTGCGAACCTCGGAAACACATGGGCATGTAGTGCCGCTTCACTGTTACCCAAGATTTCGTAGTTGATACGAATTGCACCAGTGACCTCAAGCAAAGCATCACCCAAAACCGTCATGTCTTGTAAGAAGATTATGCGTTGCTCCATTGTTAAAGCGTTCAGACTTGGCACAACTGGATCGGGTAGCAAAAGTGAATACCCCTGCAAGAACTGAACATCACCAAGCACTACCCAGCCCGATGGAACCCGACAAATTACTGCCGGATTAATTCCCTGACGTGCTTCCTCGACTCGACGATGAATCAGAGTAATCATTCTAAGTTTTAGTTGCCCTAACTATTGGGTCGATCGTATTGTCGAAGTTTTCATCAGCAAGAAATTTTAACATGGTTCTTGCGCTGTTTTGCGGGCAAGCAGGCGATCGCGCAAGCCTTGTGGGTCGAATTTTGCTTGATTCATAGTGCGAATCTCTTGCGATTGCTGCCGTCGCTGTTGCAAGTACGCTTCTACTTCCGATTCGTGCTTGAGATAGAAGGCGATCGTGGCATAAACGTCAGCTAGATTCAGAGACGGATAGCGATAAACAGTTTCTTCTGCGGTCGCGCCCTGCTGAAAAACACCGATTACAGTATCTAATGTAACGCGAGTTTTGCCGACGAGAATCACACCATCTTCATTTGCATTTAAAGGAGCCCGTTCAGCTACGATTGTCAGTGTCATAAGCATCTTCAAATTCAATATCCCAATAGTAGCAAATCCACTCGTCGCGCTTCCAACATTGCAGCCACGTCCTCATCTGTCGGTGCGGGTTGGTCTGTCTTTAGCAAGCCTCGCATCCGCTGAATCGCACCAGAACGATCGCCCCTGGTAACTGGCGGATATTGCAAGGACTCAATGATGGCGCTCACTAACGCAAGGCGATCGCTCGGTGGCAGTTTAAAGACGTGCTCCTTGACTTCTTGTAGCAACATAGACGGCTCCTAAGATTGAAGGTGTCTACCATCTAGTATGAACGATTGCGTTCTCCATGACCAGGTAGAATTAGCTCTGTTCCCGGTAACTCATTCAAACTCATGACTCTTTCTCCTCTGAGTTATATCAAATCCCGTAGCATCAGAATTTTTCATCTCTCTTATCTCCCTCTGTGTTCTCTGCGTTCTCTGTGGTTAAATCACGATCGTGCAACGGTCAACGATCTTACATTCAAAACCTTTGATAAATTTCTCACATTTTAGCGCTGACAGTCAAATTTTATTAAGTGGCGGTCTCGATCGCTACTTGGATCGCGATCGCACTGATACGATCCAAATATATAATTATAATGGAACCGGAAACGATATAAATCCTAACCTAGTTAACACAAGAGGGCTTGTCTTATGGTTCAGACAAAAACTAAACTAACATTTGTAGAGTTTATCGAAAAGTACCCCGACGGATCGGGCATCTACGAACTTGTAAATGGAGAGATTGTCAAAGTGGAAGCAACCAGAGCTCATAAAAATGTAGCACGATTTCTAGTATTTGGCTTTAACGATGAAATCAGGCGCTTGGAACTTGACTATATCGTTGACAAAGATATAGTTTTCAGAACTGTAACAGCGAGGGGGCAAGAGCAAGGCAGAAATCCTGATGTCGGCGTGGTCAAGGCATCAGTATGGAATAGCAATGTCCGCGGCTACGGAGCCCTTACCGAACCTATACAATTAGCAGTAGAAGTAACTTCAACTAACTGGGAAGACGACTATGTTGATAAGTTGGATGAGTATCAACGGCTCGGTATTTGTGAATATTGGATTGTGGACTATTTAGCTATCGCTTCTAGGGCTTATTTAGGTAATCCCAAAATTCCCACAGTTTTTGTTTACTCTTTGGAAAATGACCGCTATTTAGTTCAAAGTTTTACAGGTAATGAGCGCATTATCTCTAAAACTTTTCCCGAACTAGAAATCACTGTAGAGCAAATTGTGATTAGCAGCCAAATGCAAAACCTTTAGAGAAACGAGATGAGCTTACACAGATCGACTTTATCCTAAAAATAATTTTTTTATGCCTCGCTTACATTACTCCCTACTGTTTGCCTTCCTGTTGCTATTTCCCGCAAGTGCGATCGCCCAAATCATCCCCGACAGCACTTTAGGTGCCGAAAGTTCGCGCCTTGTACCGGATACAATCAACAACTTACCCTCAGATCGCATTTCAGGAGGCGCAACTCGCGGCTCTAATCTCTTTCACAGTTTCCGCTCCTTCAACATCGGTGAAGGGCGGGGACTTTATTTTGAAAATCCCAGCGCAGTTTCTAACATCTTCACCCGCGTCACGGGCGGGCAACCCTCAAATATTTTAGGAACCCTCGGAGTCCAAGGCAATGCCAACTTATTTTTAATCAACCCGAAAGGAATTGTCTTCGGCCCCAATGCAAGATTAGATTTGCGCGGTTCATTTGTCGCTTCAACGGCTGACAGTATTGTATTTAATAACGGCTTTGAATTCAGCACCACCACAGGGCAAACATCCCCACTGTTAACAGTTAATATTCCAGTTGGTCTGAGATTTAGAGACAATCCCGGTACAATTGTCAATCAATCCACAGCTACAGGAACAGTCAATCTCCCAGGAACATCTCCCGTAGCGATTCCAATTACCGAGAGAGTTGGCTTAGCAGTAGACAAGGGTCAAACTTTAGCACTGATTGGCGGCGACATCCAAATCCCAGGCGGCAATTTAACCGCTAGTGGCGGACAAATTTTGCTCGGTAGCGTAGCCAGTCCTGGTTTAGTAGATTTGGCACTAACCCCTGGTGTATCCGGGCCTGGTAATCTTACTTTAAATTATGGCAACATTCAAAACTTTGGCAATATTCAAATATCCAATGGTACGCTGATTAACACGAGTGGAACAGGTGGCGGTAGAGTAGAAATAACAGGTGGAAATATCGGTATCAACGCTGCACAAATATATGCGTTCACCTTTGGAAATGCTGGCGGAAAAGGTATTGATATAAACGCCCAAAAAATGCAAGTAAAAAATGGCACGCAATTGTCTACTTTCACTTTAGGAGATGGTGCTGGAGGTAATATCAATTTGCGCGGTGCTGATTCGGTAGAAATGAGCGGGCAGGGAATTGAGAGCTTTCAACAAATTGTAATTAAATATCTCCTATCGGGAACAGTTGACCCTTTTGACCCTAAGTTTATGTTTTTTAACGGTACTGCTGGCGCCGGAAATGGGGGAAGCGTCAACATCGATACCGGACGGCTGCTGATGCGCGATGGGGTAGTAGGTAGCGGCATTACTTTAGGTGCTGGAAATGGCGGCAATCTGAATATCCGCGCCAACACTTTTGAAATCGCGAGTTCTGGAATCAACAACGCCACAGCTAAAGATAGTAGCGGTGCCGGAGGAAGCATCAACCTTGATGTTGGGCGGTTAATTATGCGCGATGGTTCCCTTCTCGGCAGTACGAGTTACAGTAACGGGCCGTCGGGAAATATCACCGTAAAAGCTGCTGAATCGGTAGAACTGTCCAACTCCAGTAGCAGAACTGCTATATCAACTGGAATCAGCACTCTCAGTATCGGTTCTAGCGGCAGAGCAGGGGATATTACGGTTGATACCAAGCGCTTGAGTCTTGCTGACGGTTCTGCTTTTACATTAGGAACAGGTATATTAGTGGGCTTTCTGTTTTCCAGGAACGGCGGAGCGGCGGGAAACTTAACAGTTAGGGCCAGCGAGTCAGTGGAAATTACAGGAATTTCTCCTGTTTTGACTAGCGGGAATCGCACTGATAGTGCGCTGAGTTCTGCAACTTTGAGTTCTAGTCGGGGCGGGAATATCCGCGTCGATACGCCGAGGTTGGTGGTGCGGGATGGGGGGCTAATTTCTACGAGATCTTTTGGTGCTGGAAATGGAGGTGATGTTACTATTAATGCCGATCGCATTGAAGTCAGTGGCATCAGCAGTAACGGTTTATCTGTCAGTTCAATTGATGCTTCTGTCGGCAGCCGGTTCCCGATTAATAGTCCCAACCCGACGGCGAATGCTGGCGAATTGAATCTTAATACCCGTCAATTGATCGTTCGGGATGGCGCTACAGTCACGGTGCAGGCTAGGGGAACCGGACGGGCTGGTAATATCAATGTTGTCGCAGATGCAATTTCCCTTGACGCCAAAAGCAGCATTGACGGCACAACTGTATCCGGTACGGGTGCAAATATTAACCTGCAAGCAAAAAGCATTGAGTTGCGACGCGGCAGCCGGATTACTACCGATGCAGGTAATTCCGACGGCGGTAACATCAATCTCAACAGCCAGATTCTAGTCGCCCTCCCCCAAGAAAATAGCGACATCACCGCCAACGCCCGCACCGCAGGTGGCGGCCGCGTCAATGTTAATGTCCCGAATGTCTTGGGCTTTGCAGCAGTCGGCCGCGAACAAGTCAGAAGCAGGTTGAATCTCAGTGACGCGCAATTTGCAGCTTTGCAAGTCAGTCCTACTTCTCTGCTTGAGAGTAGCGACATCGCCGCGATTTCTCAAAGTGCAGGCCCGGCTTTGCAAGGTACTGTTACTTTTAGTTCTTCTGGGGTGAATCCCGCTCAAGGTTTGGTAGAATTGCCACAAAATGTGGTGAATCCGGCTGCATTAATTGCGGCAAATCCCTGCATTGAAGGAGCCGATAACGAGTTTACTGTTACTGGTCGGGGGGGAGTGCCTCCTAGCCCCAATGACTCTCTGGGTAGCACAGAAACACCGTTTCCGTGGATAGAAATAGAAGAGGAAGGAAGAAGGAAGAAGGAAGAAGGAAGAAGGAAGAAGGGAAGAAGGGAAGAAGGTGAAATTCCCGATCGGGAAGTTGTTCCTGCTCAAGGCTGGGTGATGAATGAGAAAGGGGAAGTTACGCTGGTGGCTGCGGAAGTTGCCGGTCAATTTCCACAGCGCACGAGGCGTCCTGATTCTGTTTGTCAGCCTCGATAACTACAAACAGGGCAAATGCTAGAAATTTTATGACCGAATGTTAGCTAACAAAAGGTTGATTATGATTTTCCAATATCTCTACTTATGGCAGATTTGCCAAATTAATGAACTCAAAGACCGAGACAAATACTATATTTTAAGAGTGATTTACCTTTTAGATCGCGATCGGTCGATTACGAAAAGAAAAACGGTTCGTAGTGCGGACTTTAGTCCGCAGAATAAGAGCGGACTAAAGTCCGCACTACGAACTTTACTTGTTGCGGTTAATCGACGGAACCTGATATTATTTGCATTTTTTTACCTGTGTCTGTTTGCTGAAAGTGCGATCGCCCAAATCGTCCCCGACAGCAGCTTGGGAGCAGAAAGTTCGCGCCTTGTACCCGATAATATCAACAACTTACCATCAGAGCGAATCACTGGTGGTGCCACTCGCGGCGTGAATTTATTTCACAGTTTTCGAGAATTTAACATCAAAAGTGGAGAGGGAGCTTATTTTGAAAATCCCAGCGGAATTGCTAACATCTTCACCCGCGTCACGGGCGGGCAACCCTCAAATATTTTAGGAACCCTCGGAGTCCTAGGCAATGCCAACTTATTTTTAATCAATCCCAGAGGACTTATTTTCGGCCCCAACGCTCGGTTAGATTTGCGCGGTTCGTTTGTCGCTTCAACTGCTGAGAGTATTGTATTTAATAACGGCTTTGAATTCAGCAGCACCACAGGGCAAACATCCCCGCTGTTAACAGTTAATATTCCAGTTGGTCTGAGATTTAGAGACAATCCCGGTACAATTGTCAATCAATCCACAGCTACAGGAACAGTCAATCTCCCAGCAACATCTCCCGTAGCGATTCCGATTACAGATCGAGTTGGCTTAGCAGTAGACAAGGGTCAGACTTTAGCACTGATTGGTGGCGACATCCAAATCCCAGGTGGCAATTTAACTGCTAGTGGCGGACAAATTGCACTCGGTAGCGTAGCCAGTCCCGGTTTAGTAGATTTGGCACTGACATCGAGTCCACAGCAGGGGAGTTTAAGTTTAAATTATGGCAACATTCAAAACTTTGGCAATATTCAAATATCCAATAGTACGCTGATTAACACGAGTGGAATAGGTGGCGGTAGAGTAGAACTAAAAGGTGGAAATATCGGCATCAATGCTGCACGAATATATGCGCTCACCTTCGGGAATATTGATGGAAAAGGTATTGATATAAACACCCAAAAGTTGCAAGTGCAAAACGGGACGCAATTGTCTACTTTCACTTTTGGAGATGGTGCTGGAGGTAATATCAATTTGCGTGCTGCTGATGCAATAGAAATCAGCGGGCTGGGAATTGAGGGCTTTCAACAGATTGTAATTAAATATCTGGCATCGGGACTAATCGACCCATTAGCTGCGAACTTTGTGTTGCTTAATGCTACTGCTGGCGCTGGAGCAGCCGGAGACATTAAAATCGATACTGGACGCCTGCTGATGCGGGATGGTGCAATATTTGGCGGCATAGCTTTTGGTGCTGGAAATGGTGGAAATTTAAGCATCCGTGCGAATACTTTTGAGATTCAGGGTTCTGGGAGCAACAACGCAACAACGAAAGGGAGTACCGGTGCGGCAGGAAATATCACCGTTGATGTCCAAAGATTGATCCTGCGGGATGGTGCTATTCTCGCCAGCACTAGCTACAATGCTGCCCGATCGGGAAATATAACAATTAAAGCTGCTGAATCGGTACAATTGTCGAACACCATTTCTCAAACTGCTGTCGCAAGCGGCATCAGCACGCTTACCATCGGCTCTACCGGAAAGGCGGGAGATATCACTATCGATACAAAACGGCTGAGTCTTTCTGGGGGCTCCGCGTTCACCTTGGGGAGCGGTGTTTCGGTTGGCGGAGTTATCTTCTCTACGAATGGGGGACCAGGAGGAAACTTAACTGTTAGGGCTAGCGAATCAGTAGAAATTGCAGGTATTTCTGAAGTTTTGAGCAATGGGAATCAAGTTGCTAGTGCTTTTTCCTCTGGAACAATTAGTTCTAGCCGGGCCGGGGATATCCGCATTGACACGCGAAACCTGATTCTGCGGGATGGGGGCTTCATTTCTTCTAATTCTTCGGGTAAAGGAAACGTGGGGGATATTACGATTAATGCCGATCGCATCGAAGTAAATGGTAGTTTAGGTAATCCTCGTTTTAACAGTTCTATTGATGCTTCTGTTGGCAAGGCGACGGGTGATAATCCCAATGCTACGGCAAATGCAGGTTCGGTGAACTTGAATGTCGATCGATTGATTGTCCGGAATGAAGGCAATGTGACGGTGCAAGCTTTGGGAACCGGGCGCGCTGGTAATATCAATATTGTCGCAAATGCGATCGGCCTTGACAACAAAGGTAGCATTGATGGTAGAAGTGCATCCGGTGTCGGAGCAAATATTAACCTGCAAGCACGAGACATCCAATTGCGCCGCGGAAGTCGAATTACCACCGATGCGGGTACTTCTGAAGGTGGCAATATCAATATTAATAGCAATACTTTGCTCGCCCTCCCCCAAGAAAACAGCGACATCACCGCCAACGCCCGCACCGCAGGTGGCGGCCGCGTCAATGTTAATGTCCCGAATGTCTTGGGCTTTGCAGCAGTTGGCCGGGAACAAGTCAGAAGCAGGTTGAATCTCAGTGACGCGCAATTTGCAGCTTTGCAAGTCAGTCCCACATCTCTGCTTCAAAGTAGCGACATCACCGCGATTTCTCAAAGTGCTGGCCCGGCTTTGCAAGGGGCGGTAACATTTACTGCTTCTGGGGTAAATCCCGCTCAAGGTTTAGTAGAGTTGCCACAAAATGTGGTGAATCCGGCTGCGTTAATTGCTGCTAATCCCTGCGTTGAAGGAGCCGATAACGAGTTTACTGTCACGGGGAAAGGAGGAGTGCCACCGAGTCCTAATGACTTTCTTGGTAGCGCACAAACGCCGTTTCCGTGGGTGGAAGCAGAAGGAAGTTCGGCAACGAGCGCTGTACGGGATGTAACGGATGTAACGGATAGAAGTCCGAAGGAAGAAAGGGAAAAAAAAGCTCGGGAAGTAGTTCCGGCGCGCGGTTGGGTGGTGAATGAGAAAGGGGAGGTGACGCTGGTTGGATACAATCCAGGTAATGCTGCTGAGTCTCGCAATCCTCGATCGAATTCTCTTTGTCCGTCGCGCTGACAAGATGTTTTTTACGGCGGATAAACGCGGATTAATTGGGTGCATCTCAATGCAAGCAAATATGTTTGTATGGGCTATAGCATGACCGCAGTGAATATAAGATTATAACTAATAACTTATATGCAGTCATGCTTCTTCAGGCTTCAAAAACCAGATGCACCCGATTAATTGGTGATTGGTAAGTGGTGTACTGAATTTAAATTGTCTATTTTAATGCAATACAATTGAGAGCAGACCGCCAAGAGAGCAAAAGCCATGTGAAAAATAAATTCTGCGATGGGAGCATCTCAGTTTTGCTATAGTGCGAGCGTCCCCGCTCGCGTGCGTCCCCGCTCGCGTGCGTCCCCGCTCGCGTGCGTCCCCGCTCGCGTGCGTTTAAGACAGTCCGTTGGAAAAACGAGGTGAAAAATAGACGCTGCGATTGCCGCGCGTGGACGTTCGCAATGACAAAAAAGCATTAAGTAAACCGTATTGGTGTATAAGCACGCGAGCGGGGACAGCACTAAAATAAAAAATGCTTCTTACAAAACTGAGATGCTCCCTTCTGCGATTGCTTCGTTCCTCGCAATGACAATTATCACCCAATACAGTTTACTTAGGACGGTACAGGGGGAAAAAGCAATGTGAAAAATAGATTCTGGGATTGCTTCGTTCCTCGCAATGACAATTATAACCCAAGCCTATTGTATTTTAATGCCCTATTTCACCCTCTCCCACTCTCTCCCCGTCTTCCTACAAGTGCTTGAATATGAAATTTACCCGATCGCTCCGACAAGCAATTCTCTTATTTCTGATATCCTGTCTGCTAGCGGTGGCGATTCCTCCCGCAGTTGCTCAGATGCGGTCACCACCAGCGGTGCAGCTTGTCCGACAAGCTCGAACTCTGTATGCTTCAGAACGTTTTTCCGAAGCTGTGCCGCTGTTACAGCAAGCGGCGACGCAATTTGAGGCAAAAGGTCAAAATCTCGATCGCGCGGCGGCTTTGAGCAATTTAGCTGCAACCTACGGGCAACTAGCGCTTTGGGAACAAGCAGAACAAGCTGTGAATTCGAGTTTGTCGGTGGTGCGGGCGCAACCCAAAACTCCCGAACAGCAGCGGATTTGGGCGGAAACTCTCAACATTCAAGGACAGATTAAACTCGAACGGGGGCAGACTCAAGATGCGATCGACATTTGGACGCAAGCTGCTAAATTTTTTGAGCAAATTGATAGCAAAAATCAACTTTTGCAAGTTCAAATCAATCAAAGTCGAGCTTGGGAAACTCTCGGACTTTACCCCAGAGCTTGCAAAATATTGTTAGGTTCTTTGAACCTGGAAAACAAAACCTGTGAAGTTTTGCCCGCAGGCTTAGTAAGTTTGAAAAATCAATCTGTTTCCTTAGAAAATATTCGGGCAATTAATGCTTTAGCCAGGGTGCTGCGGGTTTTGGGACAACTGGAACGCTCCGAGGATTTGCTGTCAGCGGGAATGGAAGCAGCCCGAAAAATAGGTGTCCGACAAGAAGAGGCTGCAATTTATTTGAATTTGGGAAACACAGCCCGGGCTAAAAGCAATAAACCGGGTTTGAGTATGGAAAAGCGGACTGATTTGGAACGCTCCGCCTTAGAATATTATGCTCTAGCGGCAGAGGCGATGCCGGGGAAATCAACTATCGGGATGCAGGCGAGGTTGAATCAATTGAGTCTGTTTGCAGATAGCCAAAATGCCTCGGAAGCACAGATTTTGTGGCGTTCTCTTGAACCTCAAGTCGCTCAATTCCCTTCCAATCGTGCTGGGCTTTACGCTCAAATTAATCTAGCACAGACCTTGATTAAATTGGATAAATTACCAATCGGTACTCCAGGTTTGAGCGATATCGCTCAAATGCTTTCCTTGGCTGGGGAATCGGCAAACCGTTTGGGCGACAAACGAATACAAGCTTATATTTTAGGAGCTAGGGGCAAGGTTTACGAACTCAAACAACAGCATTCTGTGGCTGAAACTTTGACTCTTGAGGCTTTGAGTTTAGCACCGGCGTTTCAATCTCCCGATATTGCCTATCAATTATTGTGGCAACTCGGACGGATTCGGAAAGCTCAGGGGAATACAGAAGGGGCGCTCGTTCAATATACTCAAGCTGTAAATGTATTGTCTTCTCTGCGCGGCGATTTGGTAACAGTTAATCCCGAAGTGCAATTTTCGTTTCGGGAAAGTGCGGAACCAGTTTATCGGGAATTAGTCGGGCTGCTGTTGCAAGATGAATCCCCCACTCAAGATAAGTTAAAACAGGCTCGCCAAACGGTGGAATCTTTGCAGTTGGCGGAATTGGATAACTTTTTTCGGGATGCTTGTGCTGATGCTAAACCAAAGTCGATCGAGGAAATCGATCCGACGGCGGCGGTGATTTACCCAATTATTTTGAGCGATCGTTTGGAGGTAATTTTGTCAATTCCCGGCAAGCCTCTGCGCCGCTATACGACTAAGAAGTCTCAATCCGAGTTAGAAACAGCCTTCAAACTAGCCAAAAATACCATCAGGCCTTCTGCTTTTGTGCGCGACAGGTTCCCACCTATTCAACAGGTTTACGACTGGTTAATCCGCCCCGCAGAAGCCGATTTGACTGCCAGCGGGATTAAAACGCTGGTATTTGTGCTCGATGGTTACTTGCGAAATCTGCCGATCGCAGTGCTGCACGATGGCGAAAAGTTCTTGGTAGAAAAATACAGTATTGCTTTGGCGCCGGGACTGCAATTGCTGGCACCGAAACCGCTCAGCCAAGTAAAGTTAAAAGTGCTAACTGGTGGCTTGTCGGAATCGCGTCAAGGCTTCTCGGCTTTGCCGGGGGTGAAACAGGAACTCGAACAAATTTCAGCCCAGATGCCGGCGAGTGCGCTGCTGAATCAAGATTTTGTCAGCACGCAGTTGCACGATCGCATTAAAGCTTTGTCTTACCCGATCGTCCATTTAGCAACTCACGGTCAGTTTAGCTCGAATGCGGCGGATACTTTTATTGTGACTTGGGATCAAAAAGTAAATGTTAAGGAGTTCGATCGACTTTTGCGATCGCGCACTGGGGAGAAACAACAGCCGATCGAGCTTTTGGTGTTGAGTGCTTGCGAAACTGCTTCCGGCGATAACCGGGCCGCATTGGGTTTAGCTGGCGCCGCAATTCGATCGGGTGCTCGCAGCACAGTCGCCACCCTTTGGCAAGTAAACGACGAATCTACCGCTATTTTTATGACTGAGTTTTACCGCCAGCTTGGTGGTTCTAAAGCCAGCAAAGCTGAAGCCCTCCGCAACGCTCAATTAACCCTGCTGCAAAACGAAGAGTATCAAAATCCTTATTTCTGGGCGCCTTTCGTGCTAGTAGGGAATTGGCAATAAGTTGACAGTTGGCTGTTGACTGTTGACTGTTGACTCCGAAAGCAGTTTGTAGGGGCGGTGCCCCCTGGCCCGCCCTCTTAGTTGGGTGGTTTTATTGTCGGGAAAAGAAATCTGAAACTACCAAAATTATCGATCGAAGATTGGCTCGTGCTTGGGCCAAGGTACGTAGTTGCGCTTCAGCGCTCTTTCCTAGATCTCAGCAAAGAGTGCTCCCATC
>NZ_JAEQCX010000115.1:16793-39939 GCF_020738035.1 Microcoleus sp. PH2017_28_MFU_U_A | reverse complement strand
TAAAAATTTTACTTTATTGACATCTATGTTATTTCCTACTTACCAATTTTTAGTATTTTTCCTAATTATTTTTAGCGCCATCCTCTCCTTAAAGCCCAAAGTTGATTTGTATAAAATTGTCTTGCTAATTTCCAGTTTATTATTTTATTCTTTTTGGAGCTTAGACTTTCTCGGACTCCTGATTTTAAGTACAGTATACAATTATATCATTCTCCGAGCAGTCGATCGCGGCAAACAGCCAAAACTTGCCTTCATCTTCGGCATAATTGTCAACATTGTCAATCTCGGCATCTTTAAATATTGCAACTTCTTTGTAACCTCCTTATTTGAGGTACTAAACCAGCTCAAAATTCCCGCCAATTTTCAAATATTACAAATAATCGCCCCCGTCGGCATATCATTCTACACATTTAGAATAATTTCTCATTTAATCGACTGCTACCAACAAAAAATTTCCTGTCCTAAATTTATAGACTACGCCACCTACATTACCTACTTTCCCCAAATTGCCTCCGGCCCAATCTCCCGCCCTCACGAATTTTATACGCAGCTAAATTCACCAAGTAAATATGACTATAAAATCGAAGAAGTTATCGTTTTGATTTTGTCTGGACTCTTCAAAAAATATACTTTAGCGAGCTTTTTGTTTAATTTCACTCAACTACCATTCAAAGTCCCCCAGCAGTACAGCAGCATAGATTTAATCCTCGCGGCAATTTCCTATTCTTGTTTGATTTACGTAGATTTCAGCGGCTACTCGGATTTAGCTAACGGTATCTCTTGCTTGCTGGGTTTCAAACCGATCGCCAATTTCAATATGCCATATCGATCGCTCAGCCTGCAAGAATTTTGGAAAAGGTGGCACATCAGTCTTTCGGAGTGGTTGAGGGATTACCTTTACTTTCCCTTAGGTGGCAATAAATACGGCAAATTGCGGAAGTACGTAAATTTACTGATAACAATGGCGATCGGCGGATTTTGGCACGGCGCAGGATTAAACTTTATTTTCTGGGGAACAATCCACGGTTTAGGACTGATTGTCAACCATCTATGTAAAGATATTCCCCAAGCTATCCATCTCAAATTAGACTACGCCTTTCCGAGATTTGCCAAATTTTGCAGTTGGTTGTTAACCTTTACCTTTGTTACCTGTAGCTGGGTATTTTTCGGCACACCCAACTGGAAAACTGCGATCGGGTTTTTTCAAGGAATCTTTCGTTTTTCTGCTGCAACTGTTCAATTCAACTTTTGGCAATTGTATCTAGTAATTGCAGTCATTGGCGCAATCAACCTGTGGGGCGAGATCATTTCCCAAGTATTGCAAACAATATTGTCATTAAACAACCTATTCTTTCGGGTTGTCTTAGTTTCCCTGCTCGTGTATGCTATCTTAATGCTAGGCCCAAGTACCGTCCCACCTTTTATTTACTTTAACTTCTAATAAACAAGTATAGCCTTTCGAGTTCTCATATGAGGTACTCATGGGCATAGGGCATAGGGCATAGGGCATAGGACATAGGGCATAGGGCATAGGGCATACCTGGCTTTTTTGAGAACCGCTATATAAATCACAAAAAAGACTTTTTTTTATCTTATTACGTTCTTTCTCCTTCCTTTATGATGACAAATAACAAATAACAAATAACTTCTTATGAAAGACCGAGAAATTTTGTTGATAGTTACCTCTGTAATTCTCACCTTAATATTTTCCAACTTATCCTTATTTGTGAAAAGCTTTTCTTCAACTCCTTTAGCCAGTACCGAAATCAAACAAGCAGCGCGCCAGATCGAAATAGACGGCTTCAGGAAATCCGAACAAGATTTTTGGAGCAAAATCAAAGATATTAACTTCGATAGCATTTCCAAAAACCCCGACAAAATTCCGGTCAAAACCGCAACAAAATCGGCAGTCATCCTCCCAAAGCCTGCCAAGAAACCCACTCCATCCAAACCAAAACTAACCGTAGCTTATCGCAAATTTTTATTTATTGGAGATTCCGTAATGTTCGATTTAGGAACTCAACTCCAGTACACTCTTAAAGAAAAATACAATATCTCAAATACCAAAATCGACTACAAAGTATCGAGCGGATTAAATCGGATAGATTATTATGACTGGTACGCCAGAACCAGTGAAATGATCCAGGATTACGGGCCAGATGTAGTGATAATTTTGTTCGGAGGCAATGACACTCAAGATATCACCGATAACCAAGGAAAATACCGGGCTATTCTGACCCCCGAATGGCAAAAAGCTTATCAAGCAAGAGTAGATAAATATGCCAAATTACTTGGCTCTTCCTCCGTAAAAAAAGTGTATTGGATAGGTCAATCGATATCTAACAAATCTTCGTATCTCAAAGCTTTTCCCATCATGAACGACATCTATAAAAATGCCAGCAAGTCTTCATCAAAAATAGAATTTATTTCTACTTGGGATGCTTTTGCTGAAGCAGGGAATTTTGTCCCCGTAGTTGCTGACAAATCCGGCAAGCGAGGTTATGTAAAAATTAATGATGGCGTGCACTTTACCTCCCACGGAGCTCAAATTATCAGCGACGTAATCGTTGACAAAATGGCGAAGGACAAAATTTTAAAACTCCCGAAAAAGAAAGAAGCATCCTAGGTTGATTCGAGTCAAAAAAAATAGCCTGCAAATTAGACATCTTATCGGATTCGTGTAAAATTATATACTGAGGATCGCGAATTAAATAATTTACACATATTTGTGGGATGGGCGGGAGAGCCCGTCCCGAAAAGACGGGCGGGACGCCCATCCCACAAGAATAATAAAAATTGTAAGTTATTTAATTCTCATTCCTTAGTCGCCGACAGATATTTGGCTTGCTCAACCCGGTTGCTACGGAAAATATCGGTTTTATTCACCATACGGTTGAGTTAATACTGTCCAGCCTTCGGAGATCCTCGCATCGCCCTGATAGTTAGGAGACTTGAAGAACTCTTTTATTCCCCTTATTCAGGGATAGGGGGTATCAGCCTTCACTGAACTCGATCGCATGAAAGCAACCAACCAGAAATATACTCGTGAAATTTGATACCCAGCTTACCTATGTGTCAACTGCGTTCGGGACTAATATTGACAAAAAGCAGCAGTAGATGTAGAGTTGCATTCAGCATCGGACAACGACGTTAAGATCTAGCAATTGTCATGGCGACAAATTATGACAAGCAATCTCTGGAAACTCGATCGCACTAGCATCCCTGAGTCAATGGAGTGCAGCGACACAGCGCTCATCTTCAGTCTCACCAAATATACTCAACCTTGGGAAAGAATAAACACCGTTGAAGGCATCTTGCAACAATGCGGAATCGCTCCTTTTGCTGAAGTTCTGGACGTACCCAAAAGCGGAATATTAGGGCAAGATATACCAGAATCCGCTAGAAAACCGCATCCAAATTTGCTGTTTCGGGCTTTGGCAATTCAAGCATTGGGCAAGGTGCGAGAGGGTATTATATCAAGTGAGGAACCTGTATCAAGTGATTTTAGCGAAAATAAGCTAGCGGTGTTGGAACAGGAAGCGCTAGGGGGAGCGACTCCTTTAATTCGGTGGTGTGCTGCTGTTAGCATTCAGTCAATTTTGTTGGATGAATGGCAAGCACAAGGCAAGGAATCTGCTGGCCATGTCACAATTAATGCAGCAGAAATTGAGCAGCGGGTTGTAGAAGAGCAAATTAAACTGTTAGCCAGCAATAAATTTGCTTTGAACGACAACAGCAGAATGGACAGCGGTAAGGAATATGAGAATTGTCTCGATTTTTGGGTCTACGGCCCTAGCTGGCTGCTGCTAGGTGTGTTAATGGATTGCGAGGAATATCTGTTTTGGGTCGATCGCGTATTTCCTGCGATCGCAGTTACGGATGATGGGTACAAATTTCATGCCGAAAAGGATGCAGCCATCACCAACTTTTTGGATGTGGCGAAAAATAATTTTAAGGAGTGGGAATTCTCCCAAATAGTTGCCAAAGTTTTTGAGTTTCTGCACCACCCGGAGGCGGCGATCAAAAATCGAGCGGCAATTATGTTAGAACCTTACCAAGATCGGCTAGACCGAAAATCGGCGCAAATTATGACAGCGCTCCTATATAAATTTCATGTAGAACATCAGTCTTTAGAATCTCTGACCATTCCCGAAATTGAGGAGTGCAAAGCGTCACTGTATCTAGATAAAAAGGAAATTGACGGCGTGTATTCTGAGGCTGTGTCGCTGTGCGACGATGATATCGCAATGGCAAATTTCTTGTCAGATAAACAGAGGGAATACCAAAATGCTGTAGACGAGCATATTCACAATTTGAGCAAGTTAGTTAAGTCGATCCTAGATTGTCAGAGCTTGTTAGATGCGAATAGGGAACTTTTGTATTTGACAGTAGAGCGGCTGCAAGAATGGGATCAGACCCTTGGTAATAAACTGGCTGAACACCGCAGGAAACTCCAAAACGTGAGTGTTGACAAAAGCACGTCCGAGCAGTGCATAAACCTCGACAACGATTTGAATTTAATCAGAGATTCTTTGCAGTCTACTTTGTATGAAGTCACATCAAAAATTAACAGCAAAATTAGAGATTTAGAACTTTCGGCGTCCAAAAATAACAAGACTGCAACACAGATGTTTAAGTGGACGTGGCTATTGTTAGGAGTGTGGTTTTCAATAGGGCTAGTTTTGTATTTATCCGATGCAGTGATTAACTCGATATTGACCGTCAACTACTACCAAAGTGAATTTCTAGTCTATTGGACTATGTTTTTTATTGTGATGGTGGTATTTTTGTTAGTATTAGCTATATTCTTTGCGACGCTCGCTGCCTTAGACAAGCGCCGAGAATCTAAATTAATTCCTAAATTTGACAGTTTAAGCCAAATAGGGAACAGTTTTTCTATTTTGTGGCAAAAGAGTTACTTGCAGCAATTTGTACCGTCAGTGCGATCGAATTAAAAGTGTGGAAAACCCCTTCGCATTCTGTCAGTAGCAGGGCGGTTTTATTGTCGTCAGACAAATTAGGTACGTAGTTGCGCTTCAGCGCTCCAAAGGTACGTAGTTGCGCTTCAGCGCTCTTGGGTACGTAGTTGCGCTTCAGCGCTCAAATTAGGTACGTAGTTGCGCTTCAGCGCTCTTCCCTAATATTATAAAGAGCGCTGAAGCGCAACTACATACCTTGGTAGGTGCCAGCCTACCTTTGAAAGCAGACTTGAATTGCCAAAGTTCTTTTAATCAAATTTTGGGACAGGCTAGAAGCCCATCCCACAAGAAACACAATTGTGGGATGGGCTTCTAGCCTGTCCTAGCGAAGACTAAGATGCAGTCGCCGCACTTACTTTCTGACTGCTGCTACCTTGATTTTTCAGTTGAATTAATTCAACTTTATATCCATCTGGATCTTGGACAAAAGCGATGACTGTTGAACCGTGCTTCATCGGGCCGGGTTCGCGAATAACTTTGCCGCCGCGGGCTTTAATTGCTTCGCAAGTACCGTAAATGTCGTCAACGCCGATCGCAATATGACCGTAAGCATCACCCAAATTGTACTCGGCGACGCCCCAGTTGTAAGTTAATTCCAAAACTGTAGTGTCGGATTCGTCGCCGTAGCCCACAAAAGCCAGAGTAAATTTACCGTCTGGATAGTCCTTTTGTCGCAGCAATCTCATCCCCAGAACCTCGGTGTAAAATTTGAGGGACTCTTCCAGGTTTCCGACTCGGAGCATCGTGTGTAGTAGTTGCATTTAGCTCACTCCAAATTTTTTAAGCTTTCTTAATTTTACCGAGTTCTTGGTGGAAAAAACCGCAACGGCCAAATTTACTTTGTTTTAGGTAAATCCACCTAATAAAACGTAAAATACGGCTCGCTAAAAAGCTTGCTGTGTATCTCTTCTTCCTTCTTCCTTCTTCCTTCTTCCTTCTTCCTTCTTCCTTCTTCCTTCTAAGCTTGATTTTTACTGAACAAAAACCACCATAATTCTAAACCAATTAAGCTCAATCCGCCTGCTGTTATGCCAATTTTTAAACTTATCGGTTGTTCTATTTGCCGAAATTGAGCAGTTGAATTTGCAGGATGAGTTGATATTTGATTGGCTCGAACTCCCGATGCAAGTCCGAGCATAATTCCTAAACCTGCGAGACTTCCTAAAACTTGACGCTGGCTAAACATTTCTCAAATCCCTCTTAAATTATGCAATAACTTTCACTTTAAAATTCCGCAACCGCAAAGCATTAGTCACTACCGAAAGCGAACTAAAAGCCATTGCTGCACCAGCGATAATCGGATTGAGCAACCAGCCAAAAATCGGGTACAAAATGCCAGCGGCGATCGGGATACCCGCGATGTTGTAAATAAAGGCAAAAAACAGATTTTCGCGGATGTTCCGCATCGTGGCGCGGGAAAGTTGAATTGCTGTAACTATGCCTTGCAAATCGCCGGAAATTAAGGTAATGTCGCTGGCTGCGATCGCCACATCAGTGCCGGTACCGATCGCAATTCCCACATCCGAAGCGGCCAAAGCAGGAGCATCGTTAATCCCGTCTCCCACCATCGCTACAATTTTGCCTTCTCCTTGCAGCGCTTGGATTTGAGCTGCTTTTTGGTCGGGTCTAACTTCGGCAAAAATCCGAGTAATTCCTACCGATTGGGCGATCGACTCCGCAGTCGCGCGGTTATCCCCAGTCAGCATGGCCACCTCCAAACCGAGTTTTTGCAGCGCTTTCACCGATCGCGCCGACGAAGGTTTCAGAGCATCCGCAATGGCCAGAATTGCCTCAATTTTGCCCTCTACAGCCATCCAAACCACCGTTTTGCTCGCAGCTTCAAAAGCTCGCGCGCGCAGCTCCAGATATTCAGTATCGCAGCCTAGTTCCTGCATCCACCTGAGGCTTCCCAGGGCGATCGACTTTCCCCCCGAAACCCCTCGCACGCCGCTCCCCACCACAGCCTCAAAATCCTGAATATCTGTCAACTTCACCTCTTGAGATTGAGCGTATCTAACCACAGCTTCCCCTACAGGATGCTCCGAATTTCGCTCTACAGACGCCGCCAATTGCAGCAACTTTAACTCATTGCTCTGGGCCGTTCCTTTAATTGTCACAAAATCAGTAACAGTCGGCTTACCTTCCGTAAGCGTTCCAGTTTTATCTAACACGATAATTTGAATTTTGTGAGCCAATTCTAAACTATCGGCTCCTTTAATTAAGATTCCATTTTCTGCACCTTTACCCGTGCCAACCATCACAGCAGTCGGAGTCGCCAAACCCAAAGCACAGGGACAGGCAATAATCAGCACTTCCACCATTGTCACCGTCGCCAAAGTGAAGTTACCCATCGCGTTAAACCAAATAATAAAAGTAGCTAAAGCGATGGCAATTACTACAGGAACAAACCAGCCCGTCACTTGGTCTGCTAACTTTTGAATCGGTGCTTTTGAAGCTTGGGCATCCTGCACCATCTTGACAATTTGAGCTAAAAATGTATCTTTGCCAACTCTGGTAGCGCGAAACCGAAAGCTGCCTGTTTTGTTAATTGTCGCTCCAATAACTTCATCGCCAAGTTGCTTTTTGACAGCCAAACTTTCCCCCGTAACCATTGCTTCATCTACCGTCGAAGCACCTTCAATCACTTCTCCGTCAACGGGGATTTGCTCGCCCGGACGCACCTGCACAATGTCACCAATTGCCACTTGGGCGATGGGTACTTCTAACTCTTCTCCGTTGCGAACGATCCGAGCAGTTTTTGCTTGCAAACCCATGAGTTTGCGAATTGCTTCCGAAGTCTCTCCCTTCGCTCTATTTTCGAGGTTTTTTCCCAACAAAATTAACGCTATCACGCTGGTGGCAACTTCGTAGTAAACGCTAGGATTCAAACCTTGCGAGGTAAATAAACCGGGCAAAAATGTCACAAATACCGAATAAAAGTAAGCAGCACTTGTCCCCAAAGCAATCAGGGTATCCATTGTGGCGACGCGCCGTTTTAACGATTTCCAAGCCCCCACATAAAACGATTTACCGCACCAAAACTGTACTGGTGATGTCAGCACTAATTGCAACCAAAAATTGTGCAGCCATGCGGGAATGAATGGCAGGTGCCAGCCTGTCATGGTTGGAATGCCGCCCAAAACCAGTATAATGCTGATGCTGCCTGCGATCCAGAGTTTTCGCTGCAAGTTTTGAGATGCGGATTTGCGATCGGCTTTTTCTGCATCATCCTCTGCCATTTCTTGCAGGGGCAAAGCTTCGTATCCCGCTGCATCAACAGCTTCTTGAATGATTGTTAAGTTGGTTTGCTTCGAGTCATATTGGATGGTTGCTTGTTCCATGCCAAAATTGACGCTGCACTCAATTACGCCGGGGACAGATTTAATTGCTTGTTCGATAGAGGAAGCACAAGCAGCACAACTCATGCCCCGCAATTTAAGTGTGAGATTGTCCATAAATGCCCTCCTAAATTAGAAAATGAGCTTCTGGGTTCAAATAATCCCAAAAAACGGGTGCATCTGGGTTTGGCGAATACATCCGTAGGGGCGAAGCATGACCGCAGAAAATATGGGATGATAACTGATAATTTATATGCGGTCATGCTTCGCCCTCTTCAAAAACCAGATGCACCCCAAAAAACGGATACAAGCGGCCGCAGGGCTGTAGTAGAGAATCAAAAAAATGAGACTCTTATTCAATCTCCCAGATTCATCTGTAGAGTAATATTATGTCCTGTAAATTACCATAATAAAAACGGTTTGTAGTGAGGACTTCAGTCCTCATAATTCAGAGGACTGAAGTCCTCACTACAAACAAATCTTATCATGGTCGTTCTCTGCGGACATGATATAAATCTAAAATCTAAAATCTAAAATCAACTGGCTGGATAGCCAGCAGATGCGATCGCTTTTCTAACTTCACTTTCCGGCTTAGCCGTTTGAATCGCGACCAATTTTGTCTTGATATCTGCCTCAACAGCAGCGCCTGAGTCAATAGCTTGGACTGCTTTTGTGATTGTATTCACACAAGCCGAACAAGCCATTTTGGGAATTTTTAGCTCTAAAGTCATAATTGTGGAACCTCAGCAGAAACTACTTTGCTTCGGGTGCAGCGACCTGTGCAAGGCAAATATGTTTGTAGGGGCGAAGCATGACCGCAGTGAAAATAAGATTATAACTAATAACTTGTATGCGGTCATGCTTCGCCCTCTTCAAAAGTGAAATGCACCCGAAGCTTCATAGATGAATTAACTCCATTGTAAAGTCTCCAGTTAGCAGGAGAGTCAAGGGGAAATTCCAAATTAATTATTAAGTTTTAGTGAAACTCATCCTTTATCTAATTGATGGCACGGCAAGATTTATTTACCAGAAAGAATCGGTTGAAAGCCCCAAGCTTTTTTGGGAGAAATTAAAATCAGACTATTCATTACTCCAATCCTCTTCCTTCTAGGTAAAGGTCGCTGTCAACTGTCAACTGTCAACTGTCAACTGACAACTTCGACTCAAGAATTTCATGCCAATTTCATTTATATGTGAGAAACTGAATAAACCTGGGAGTTTTAAGGATATAAAATCTATGAAACCAATTTCATTAAAAACAGGCTTGGCAGCGCTAATCTTGACCGCCACAGCCACCGCAACCAGCGGAATTCTAGCAGCTTGTTCAAAATCTCCTACCAGCCCAACTCAAGCCCCAAATGTTACCGCAACAACCCAAGCGAACAACAAGCAAGACGCGGCACAAAGTGGCGGCATGGGTGGTATGAATCATGGCATGAATCACAATATGTCAATGGATTTAGGCCCGGCTGATGCCGACTACGATTTGCGATTTATTGATGGCATGACAGTACACCATCAAGGTGCTGTAAACATGGCGAAAGAGGTGCTCAACAAGTCAAAGCGCCCGGAAATGAAAAAACTAGCTAATAACATTATTGCCGCTCAAAACCGCGAAATCAATCAAATGAAAGAGTGGCGAAAAACTTGGTATGCCAAAGCCGACAGTACGCCAATGGCTTATCACGCTCAAATGAATCACATGATGCCAATGACTCCCGAACAAATGCAAGCCATGATGATGAGCATGGATTTAGGAGCGGCTGATGCTGAATTTGACCTCCGATTTCTGAATGCGATGATTCCCCACCACGAAGGAGCTTTAGTGATGGCTGAAGATGCGTTGAAGAAGTCGAAACGGCCCGAAATGAAGAAATTATCTCAAGAGATTCTGACTTCGCAAAAGCAAGAGATTGAGCAAATGAAACAGTGGCGCCAAGCTTGGTACAAAAAGTAGTGACGGGGCGGATAAATTAATTGCAATAGACTTCTTGCAAAAATAGTTAGGACGCTGCTCTGAGCAACCTCCCAAAAAAATCTTTTTTCTTGTGGGATGGGCTTCTAGCCTGTCCCAAAATTTGATTAAAAGGACTTTTGTAATCTTGTCTAATATCTGTAGATACTGTCTTGATTTTTTAGGGTAGCTAGAGTATAATTGGAGTCGCACGGCTTTGGGGTTTTAGAAATCCAAAAAGCCTTCGATCCCGAATTATTTGAGCGCTACTCCTTGACAGTTCCAGACAGTATCTACAATCCGATCGCAATTCTATGAAACGAGCAGTATTTCTCGACCGCGATGGCGTTCTCAATATCGAAGCTGGCTACATTCACAAACTAGAAGATTTGCATTTAATCCCCGGCATAGCTGAAGCTGTACGCCGTTTAAATGACAGACAAATATTTTGCTGTTTGGTTTCCAATCAATCGGGACCGGCGAGGGGTTATTATCCTGTGGCCCACGTTGAAGCTTTGCACAAACGCCTGTGTTTGTTACTAGAAAATGAAGCCGGAGCGAGGTTAGATGCTCTTTATTATTGTCCTTACTTGAGTGCAGCAGAAGGCGGAACAAATCCAGAATTTACCCGGTACACGACTTGGCGAAAACCGAATACGGGGATGTTGGTAGCGGCGGCTTGGGAACACGATTTGGATTTGGCGAATAGTTTTATGGTGGGGGATAAAGCGACGGATGTCGATATGGCTCACAATGCCGGTTGTACTGGTATTTTGGTGCAGACTGGTTACGGGGAAAGCGTGTTGAGTGGCGAGTATCAGCACCATACTAAACCTGATTTTATTGCTGCAAATTTAGCTGCGGGGGTTGAGTGGATTTTGCAACATTTTGATTAGTGGCATCGGAATTGATATTACCCACAGCGGTGGGTGAGCACAGTTGAACCACGTCTGACACGGCACTGCCGTGTCCCTACAATAAATGCTTGCGATGGTTACATCTCTCATCAAGGGTTCATGATTATTTTGGGGTAGGGAAACGGCATTGCCGTGTCCTCCGTTACCTGGCATTTAAGTCTTTGACAATTCAGTTTTAGAGGAAAGAGCTACGTAAGGAAGGGCGACTGTAAAGGTAGTACCAACCCCGATTTTGCTTTCGCAGGCGATCGCACCTCCTTGCAAATCCACAGCTTTTTTAACAATCGTCAATCCCAAACCGTTACCTTTAATCTTTCCACTATTCTTGCAACGGTAAAACATTTCAAATATTTTCCCTACTTCGGTTTCTGGGATGCCCATACCTTCGTCTCGGATGCGAATAATTAGTAAAGGAGAGTTAATATTTTTAAATGGGGAATTGGCAAACAAAGACTGAGTAGACAAGCAGAAAATAGCTTCTTTGTCTCCCTCGCCTGGTTGACGGCATTCCAATTCTAAGGTTATTTGCCCGCCGTCGGGAGAATATTTTATGGCGTTGACGATTAAGTTAGAAATAATGCCGTGCAGCAATTGTTGATCTAACATCGCGCTGGTAACGGCAGACGGGCTGAATCTTAGTTTGTGTTTGGCTTCATGTCCTAACTGCAATTGATCCAGCAAATCTTGACAAAATTCGAGTAAATTTATCGGTAATGGATTGCATTTGAGTCTCCCTGCTTCTGCTCGGCCCATGAACAGCATATCCTCGATTAGCTGGTTCATCTTTTGGGTAGCTGAGTGCACTAGGCGCAGGGTTTTGACTTGAGATTCGTCACTGCTGCGAGTGCGATCGAGTTCTAGGAGCTCGGCAGAGATTAAAATCGTGTTCAGCGGGTTCCGCAATTCGTGGGCAGCCATTGATATATACTGGTTTTGGCGGTGCGCTTTTTCTTCCACCGACTCTCTGGCTGCTTCCGAAGCTTTGAGAGCTGCTCGCATTTTGGTTTCGATTTCGTGCCTGTGGAGCGCAATCTCGATCGCCACCCGCAAATCATTTTGTTGAAATGGTTTGATAATGTAGCCGAATGGATCTGTAATTTTCGCTCTTTGCATCGTTTTATCGTCGGCATAAGCTGTTAAAAATACTGTCGGTATATCTATCTTATTTCTAATTTTTTCTGCGGCTGTCACGCCGTCCATCTCACCTTTAAGCACGATATCCATCAGCACTAAATCTGGCGGACTTTCGTCTACTTTTTCTAGAGCTTCTTCTCCTGAAGCAACAATAGCTGTTACTGCATAACCCAGCTTTTTTAATCTGCCTGCTATGTCCTGAGCTACAATTATTTCATCTTCTACTACCAATATTTTTATAGGATTCATATTTTTTTCTTAAATGCGACGCCGATAATTTAACTCAAGGAAAGTAATATGGTAACAAGTTCCGCACTCAGTGTCAATAACCAGATTTCCTTCTAATTGCTGAGTTAACATCCGCACTAATCGCAATCCTAATGTTTCGCTACTTTCCACATCAAAGTCCGCCGGAAATCCGCTGCCGTCGTCTTGAATACTTAAATGAAATTCTGGGAAATTACTTTCATTAAAATTAATACTAATTTCTCCCGATAAACTTTGACCAAAAGCATACTTTAAGGAGTTTGAAACCAGTTCATTAATGATTAAACCGCAAGGAATTGCCGTTTCTATATTTAAATATATGGAATCAACATTGAGATTGAATTTGATAGAAGTGTTACCACAACCAAAAGATTGATACAAATTAGCAATCAAGTTTTCAACGTAAGGGGGGAGGTGGATTCGATCGATATTTTCCGATTGATAAAGTTGCTCGTGAATCAGAGCCATTGAATGGATGCGGGTTTGGCTTTCTTCAAATAAAGCAAGCGTCGGTTCGTCTTCAATGTATTGAGCTTGAAGTTGCAGCAGGCTGGAAACTACCTGCATATTATTTTTGACTCGGTGGTGAATTTCTTTGAGCAATACTTCTTTTTCGCGGAGTGCCGCTTGGATGCGGGCCTCGGTCAATTTGCGATCGCTAATATCTTCGCAAATACCCGCCAGCCGATAAATTTTGCCCGCTTCGTCATAAATGGGAAAAGCTCGATCGCACACCCAGCGAATTGTGCCGTCAGGCAGTACAATCCGATATTCGATACTGGTGAACTCGCCCTGCAACACTTGCGGAAGTCCCTCTTGCAGCAAATGTATATCCTCTGGATGCACCCACTCCATCCATTTTATCGGCTCGGCATACAATTCTTCGCGACTGCGCCCCCAGATTTGTTCGTAAGCTGGGCTCAGATATAATAAATCGGTAAAATCAGCAGAAACTAGCCAGAAGGAATCTTGGATATTTTCTGCAAGCTGGCGGAAGCGTTCTTCACTTTCACGGATCGCTTTTTCTGCCTGTTTTGCTTGGCTGATATCTTCTGCAATCCCAACAACGCGGTAAATTTCACCACCTTGATTTCTAATCGGAAAAGCCCGATCGCGAATCCAGCGAATTTCGCCGTCTGGCCTGACAATGCGATACTCAATCTCGTCTTCAGCTAGAACTTGTTTAGTGAATGTAGCAATCACCCGAGCGCGATCTTCTGGATGGAGTGACTCTGCAAAAAAGCGCCCGCAAGCATACAAATCAGCACTGCTTCTCCCCCAAATTTTTTCGTAACCCGGACTGACATAAATAAATTCTTGGGGGTGAACGCCTACCATCCAAAACACGCTTTCAATATTTTCTGCTAGCTGTCGAAACCTTTCTTCGCTTTCCTTCAGTGCTGCTTCAGCTTTTTTGCGATCGCTAATATCTTCTATGACTGCTACATTGTAAATTGCTCCGCTCAACGGTTCTTGGACGAGGGAAACAGTGATATTTACCCAAATTAAAGAACCATCTTGGCAAACCAAGCGTTTTTCCATGTTGAAACAGTCAATTTCCCGGTCAAACAATCTGTTATTTTTTTCCCTGTCCGGCTCTAGATCTTCACAGTAACTGACATCCATCCAAGTTCCGCACAGCAACTCTTCCGCAGTATATCCCAAAATATTACAGAACTTTTGGTTGACTCGCAAATAGCGACCATTTTTATCGCAATGAGTAATGCCGACTGCTGCTTGTTCGACGGTTGCGCGAAAACGTTCTTCGCTATCTCTAAGGGCAGCTTCTGCTTTTTTGCGATCGCTAATATCGCGCTGCACCCCAAAATACCCGGCAATTCTGCCCTGGGAATCGTTAATGCAAATATAATCTCCTTCCACCCAAATTAGCTCACCATCAAACTTGCGATTGTCATTTTCGATGTGAATTCTGCCAGCATCAAAAAATTGCCTAATAATTTCTCTGTCACCAGCCAAGTTGTGGAACAAGAAAGAGTTAAGCGTCACGCCAATAAACTCTTCCCTAGTAGCTCCGTATTGAGCGATCAAAGCATCATTTGCCTTCGTTACCCGCCCGTTAGAAAATACGTAATCCAAAACTTTTTCTTTGTCAGAGGTATCGTCCCAGTACACTGGTTCGTCCAGCATCATAAAGAAAAAACCATCTAAAGATTGAGAAAAAAACAATTCTAGCTGTTCCTGACTTTCCCGCAAAAATTCTTCGGTACGCCAGCGATCGATAATTTCTTCCCGCAAGTGTTGGTTAGCTATTCTTAAATCTTCAGTACGCTTGTGATATTTTATTTCTAGCTCATTTTTAAGGCGTTGCAGCACGAATTCTGACTGTTTTTTTTCTGTAATATCTTGAGTAACTACCATGCCTGCAAAAATTTCTGCCTGGTCGTTTTTGACTGGAGAAACTGTTGTTGAATAAAATCGATCGCGATATTTATATTCAAAATTATTCTCTTCTCCTGCTAAAGCTGCGCGATATTTGGTCTCAAAAAATTCCAAATCTTCTGGCGGCGATATTTCCGACAAGGTTTTGCCTTCCACCAGTTCTTTGGACAAACCAACTACCGCCAAACCTTGACCGTCAACCAAAATATAGCGCAAATCAGAATCGAACAAAAATACCGATCCATTCGGATAATGCTTGATCAGAGTTCGGTACATTTCCTGGCTTTTTTCAAGAGATGCGATTAACTCAATTCGCTCTAGGGCAACTCGCTTGTGTTCAGTAATATCTATAACAATACCGAGAGTTTGTTTCGGCGAACCGTCAGAGTTTCTCAAGAAAACAATATCTCTGCCCATAAACCAGCGCCATTCACCCCGAGCATTTCTCAGCCTGTACTCGCACTCAAATATTTCGCCCTCCTTGAGTGTTGATATTTTTGCTTGGATTTCCGGGATTTTTAGCAAATCATCGGGGTGCATAATTGTGGGAAAAAGTGCGTCTCCTAACTGTTGAACTTGTTCGGAGGAATAGCCGAGAATTTGGTTAACTTGGTTGTTGGTATAAATATTTCGATTTTCAGTAATATCGTAAATGTACGCAAGGCCTGGAAGTGCTTCGGTTATACTGTGAATAAACTTTTGATTTTCTCGGAGAGCGGCATCTGCCTCAATTCGCTCGGTGATATCTTGGGCAACTCCGACTATTTGTTTTGGCCTGCCGTCAGGAGTGCGAGAAAAAATTGCGTGCCGATCGTGAAACCACCGCAATTCGCCGCTAGGGTGCTGAATTCGGTACTCTGTTTCCAGGATTTCTCCATCTTTAGCTACGGCTATTTCTGTTTCGACATGAACGCTAAGTTTCTCTATATCTTCAGCATAAACTAGCAAAGAAAGGGCATCGTTTCCCATTTCCTGAACTTGTGCCGCCGTGCAACCATAAAACTCGGCGATGTAGCGATTTCCATAGAGATTGCGGTTTTCTATGAGGTCGTAAATGTATAAAACACCGGGGGTAGTATCAGCCACCCTTTGCATAAATTCTTGATTTTGTCGGAAAGAAGCTTCTGTTTGAGTTAGCTCAATGATATCTCTTTTCAGTTGTGCTTCTAATTTGCGCCGCAATTCTATTTCTTCCTGCAAATTCTCTTCGAGTTGCCGAATTTTTTCTTTTTGCTCTGCGACTAGCGCTTCGCAGGTGGTGAGGGCGCGATCGATCTCTGTGGGCTCACTACACATAGTAAGTTCTTAATTTGCAGTTGCGGACTATAGTTGTGTCTAGCCTAACATTAGAAGGATCCAGTCTTGACTGCCAACTAGCACCATTTCACACAAAATTTACAAATATATTAAGTTTTGCCCAGAAAATGCCTGCTGATTGAGATTATTCCCATTTTCTGCCTTCTTCGCTTTGTGAAATTGAAATGTGAAATTGACCGCAGCCAGACAAAAGATTTATTACCTTCTGCTTTGTTACCAGAAAGAATTGGTTGAAAGCCTCTGGGTTTGGCGTAGAAATTAAAAGAAGACGATTCATTACTCCCATCCTCGGACTGACCGGAAGAGGTCGCCCTCAAGCGGTCAACTGTCAACTGTCAACTGTCAACTGTCAACTGTCAACTGTTGAAACATAGCGGCTTTCATTTCGGAACTCCGGCGGTCAAAACTTCATGACTGTCAATTGTCACCAAAACATCATCTTCAATTCTCACACCTATACCGCGCCATTTTTCAGGAACCTCCGGCTGTCCTTCAACGGGTTTAATATAAGGAGAAATATAAATCCCCGGTTCCACCGTCAGAACTTGTCCTGCTTGCAAAAGTTGCGGATTTTCGCCGTACTGATAAACACCGACATCGTGCACGTCCAATCCCAGCCAGTGACCAGTGCGGTGCATATAAAATGGCTTGTATTTCTCCTCTTTAATTATCTCTTCAATGTCGCCCACCAAAAGTTTTAAATCCATTAAACCTTCCACCAAAACGCGCACTGCGGTTTCGTGAATTTTGCTGTAAGGATTTCCCGGATATACTTGACTAATTGCTTGGGTTTGTGCTTGCAAAACTAAGTCGTAAATTATCTGTTGTTCGGCGGTGAATTTGCCGCTGACGGGAAAGGTGCGAGTAATGTCGGCATTGTAGTAGCCGCAAGCACAACCGGCATCTATTAGCAGCAAATCATTTTCCTGCATTTGGCGGTTGTTTTCGATGTAGTGGAGGACGCAGGAATTGTAACCGGATGCAACAATTGAAGGGTAGGCGGGGGTGCCGCCGTTCATGCCGAAAATATGTTCTATTTCTGCTTGAATTTCGTATTCGTATCTGCCTGGTTTGGCAAATTCTCGGGCGCGGTTGTGGGCGGTAACTGAGATATTAGCTGCTTTTCGCATTAATGCTAATTCTGTTTGGCTTTTTACCAGCCGCATCGGGTGTAATATGATGTTGGAATCTTCGATCGCAGTGGGGCCTGTACCGCGTTTGGGGTAAGTTCGCATCAAGCTTTGCCAGTGGTTGAGGACTGTTTGGTCGAAATTGCGATCGCGCCCGAAGTGATAATATATGCGATCGGCTTTTTCTAAATATTTTGGCAATTTTTCGGAAAGTTCGGCGATCGGAAACGCTTCATCCGCGCCGTACAAGGCTTTGGCGCCTTCAATTCCAGCGCGATAACCGTGCCAAGTTTCTTTTTCCAAGTCTTTTGGCTGCACAAACAAAACAAATTTGTGTTCTTCGTGGTGTGGTGCGAGCACTGCTACCGCCGCAGCTTCGTTGAAACCAGTTAAATAGAAAAAATCGCTATCTTGTCGGTAGGCGTATTCAACATCGTTGTGCATGACGGCTGCGGGCGCGCTGCGAAATATTGCTGTCCCGCTGCCAATTTTTGCCATTAACTGTTCGCGTCTTTGCCGGTATTCGATGGGGTTGGTCATCCGATTTTAGATTTTAGATTTTAGATTTTAGATTGCAGCCTACACAAGTATAGGGTGCGCGGTTAACTAGCCGTAGGGTGCGTCAGGGGGGAGAATTTTTGAGTAGGTACAAAACATATTCAGCCCCCTGACGCACCCTACAATAATTACTATTCATTACTCTAATCTTCTTCCTTCCAGGTAGAGGTCGCTATCCCCGGTCAACTGTCAACTGTCAACTGTCAACTGTCAACTGACAAGTATAGTCAACCATCCGAGACAAAGATGAGTTGCGATCGACTAAAGTCCACCTCGGATCGAAATTTGACCAATTTTCGCCATCTTGGCTAACTCTGACAGTTCTAAACTCTCGCTGCTTGCAGTTAACTTCCATCTGCACCCGCATTTTCTCGTTACTAAACTGCTGAGTTCCTAAAAGAGTTCTGACAGGATAAGAGGGTGCACCGGGAAAATTGGATTTACTTAATTTTACGCTGCTGGGGTCAATGCAAATATCTACAAAACATCTTAATTTTTCGGCGCGGGCGCTCAAAGTATTGAGGGGAATAAAAATTAAAGTAGCTAGAAACAAGCTTGACAAATTATTGATTTTATGGGTGACAAATTTATTGTTCATCTGGGTTAATTTACGTTAATCTACTGTTGCTATTTTACAAACAAACTCGGCGGTTGAAACCGCTGCTACACAAACAAAACCCGCCTGCGCGGGTTGAATTTCTTCAGTCCGCGGAGGCGGACTTTGTTTGTGCGATCGTAAACTCAGCGAATTCTATTCGCCCTGAATATTTTCCGTGAAGATTAGCTTTTTAAAGCTGAGGAACGTATTGTTCTTTTTCAGGAACAAAAGTGTATTCAGAGACGATTAGGCGCAACTCTTCGCCGTCGATGGTTTCTTTTTCGATTAACAAATCGACTAAACGATCGACTACGGTACGATTGTCGCGAATAATTTGGCGCGCTTCGTCATAACAGCGATCGACAATCGATCGAACTTGTCCATCAATGCGAGAGGCAATTTCTTCGGAATATTCCGATCGCGCGGTGTAGTCACGGCCGAGGAAAATTTCGCTTTGTTGAGCTTCTAGGGCGATCGGGCCCAAGGTAGACATCCCGTAGCGAGTAACCATTTGGCGGGCCATACCGCTGACTTGCTGCAAGTCGTTGCCGGCACCGGTGGTAACTTCAGCGTCGCCGAAAACTACTTCTTCGGCTGCGCGGCCGCCCAATGCACCGCTAATCCGGGCTAGGATTTGGGATCTCGAAATCAAACCTTGGTCTTCGCTGGGCATAAACCAAGTTAAGCCGCGGGCTTGTCCGCGAGGAACTAAGGTAACTTTTTGTACGGGATCGTGGGCTTGAATGACTGTACCGACGATCGCGTGGCCGATTTCGTGGTAAGCAATCAAGCGTTTGCTCTTGCTGTCTACCAGCGGTGTACCTTCCATACCTGCGACGACGCGATCGACTGCATCGTCAATTTCCAGCATCGTAATCGCATCTTTGCGCCGTCTTGCTGTCAAAATGGCAGCTTCGTTGAGCAAGTTAGCCAAATCAGCACCGGTAAAACCGGGAGTGCGGCGGGCGATCGCATCCAAAGAAATCTCCTCAGACAGCTTCTTGTTGCGCGCGTGAACTTCAAGAATTTCCAACCTGCCCTTGATATCCGGTGTATCAACGCTTACTTGGCGGTCAAAACGTCCCGGACGTAGCAACGCCGAGTCGAGCACGTCAGGGCGGTTCGTAGCAGCAATGATGATGATGCCTGTATTGCCCTCAAAACCGTCCATTTCGGTCAGCAACTGGTTCAGGGTTTGTTCCCGTTCATCGTTACCGCCACCGATACCGGCGCCGCGCTGGCGGCCCACTGCATCGATTTCATCGATAAAAATTATACAAGGAGCATTTTCTTTAGCTTTCTTGAACAAGTCGCGGACGCGGGATGCGCCAACACCGACAAACATTTCGACAAATTCTGAACCGGAGATGCTGAAGAAAGGGACGGCGGCTTCACCTGCGATCGCTTTTGCCAGCATGGTTTTGCCGGTTCCGGGAGGGCCTACTAGCAGCACGCCTTTCGGAATCTTGGCGCCGACTGCGGTGAAGCGTTCGGGTTTTTTGAGGAAAGTCACGACTTCGGCGAGTTCTTCTTTGGCTTCTTCTACGCCTGCTACGTCGTCGAACAGTACGCCTGTTTTAGCTTCCATTTGAAAGCGTGCTTTGGATTTGCCAAAATTCATGGCTTGGCCTGGGCCCCCCGGCACGTTGCCGCCGCGGCGGAACAGGAAGAACAGCCCTCCTACTAATAAGAGAGGAAATACTAGATTGCCTAACACTCCCCAGATGGCGCCGTCGTTGCGGAGGGGGTGAGTGTCGAAGCTAATTTTGGAATCTCTGAGTCTAGAAACGAGTTCAGGAGCATTTGACGGCAAGTCTACCCGCCACCGCTGCTCGTGATTGTCCAGTTCGGGATCGACGGCTAGGATGATCGCAGTGCGGCCTCCGTCGTATAAATCAACACTGGTCACTCGATCGGCG
The DNA here is from genome assembly GCF_020738035.1 of Microcoleus sp. PH2017_28_MFU_U_A. Lineage (NCBI taxonomy): Bacteria > Bacillati > Cyanobacteriota > Cyanophyceae > Oscillatoriales > Microcoleaceae > Microcoleus > Microcoleus sp. PH2017_28_MFU_U_A. Next base: position 19,428 of record NZ_JAEQCX010000115.1, on the reverse strand, counting down.
TTTAAGTAATCTAAGAATCTACCGTAGCTCAGGCGGGTGCTGGCGGTGTTCTTGCTCATTTCTGCCGGGGACGCGGCGAAGGCTCCCTGCCACAGGAAAAAGCCGATGACTAGGGCGGGTAAAGTCCAAAGTAGTATAGTTTGCCAAGAAATTTTCATAAATGCGGGTGCCTTGAATTGGGGATAGATCGGGTAAGCTGGCGGTCTCGGATTAGTGTGACAAAAGTTTACACTCAGAATCTTTACTAAATTTAACTTAACAATGCACGATCGGGCAAGATGCCGGCGATCGTCGCGATCGAGAAAAAGTTAGCTTAGTTACGGTAAGGGCGATCGTCCCGAATATAATGTTTGGTGCTGATTTCAATACCGATCTAGGTAGAGTTAGAAGAATCGCCTCAAAACCCACTGTCTTTAAGCGCGGCAGTGTCCAGGGATAAGGCATGATAATGGTGAGGCTCAGTGAGGTAACACATTTCAATGACAACTAGACAGCTTGTTCCTAATTCGGCTATGCTGACGCAGCAGACTAAGATCGCTTCTCACAAATCGATTATTAGTGCTGATTTGGGTCGTACAGCAACTAAAGCTTGCGTGAGTCGCAACCCAAATGGTGTTGTTTTCATCCCTGCCAACGTGGCTACTATGCCCGTGGAAAAGGTGCGGGGCGGCAGCTTTGAGTCAAAAGCAACAGACCCTCTGTTGGATATGTGGCTGGAGCACCAGGGCAAGGGGTACGCCATCGGCCAACTGGCCGCTGACTTTGGCGCTAATCTCGGTGGGGCTGACCAGTCGAAAGTAGTAGATGCTTTGGTTAAGGTTTTTTCCTGTGCTGGATATTTCCAGATGAAGGGCGAAATGGCAGTAGTGCTGGGTTTGCCTTTTTATTCGCAGGATCAGTTTGAGAAAGAAAAGGAAGAGATTATCAGCCAACTGCGCTCTCCCCACGTTGTGGTATACCGCGGCGAGCGTTTGGAAATTGATATTCGCCACGTTTGGGTGATGCCGGAAGGATTCGGCAGCCTGATTTGGTGCGAAGCTCAAGACAACAAGGAGTTTACGCCGGAGTTGCCGGAACTGTCGGTGGCTGTGGTCGATATCGGACACCAAACTACCGATTTGTTAATGGTCGATCGTTTCCGGTTCGCCCGAGCGGCTTCTAAGAGCGATTCCTTCGCCATGAACAAATTCTACGAACAAGTTGCCTCAAAAATTCCGGGGGCAGACCCTCAATCCCTGTCTTTATTGGAAGGGGTGAACAAACCCGAAGGGCAGCGTTTCTACCGTCCTAGAGGAGCGACTAAGCCGACTAATTTAGATCCGATTATTAAGGATTTGCGGGAGGCTTTCGCTAACGAACTGTCCGAACGTTTGGTACAGTGGTTGCCGGAACGGGTGACGGACGTAGTTCTGACTGGCGGTGGCGGCGAATTTTTCTGGGAGGTACTCCAACCTTTGCTGAAAGACGCCAATCTTAAGGCTCACTTGGCTCAGCCTTCTCGGAAAGCTAATGCTTTGGGACAGTTTATTTATGCTGAGGCTCAGCTAGCCACGATAAAGTAACGCATTAAGGCTTGAACCCTATGGCACTGTGGGCAAAAAATAAGGCGAATTTCTCGGTGGCGTTTACGGAAGATGCTGCCGATCAAACTTTGCTGGCGGCTATTGAAAAAGAGTTGGCTTTTACGAAGTATCAGACTTTCAGCAATCTCTGCAAGCAAGCTTTGTGGCAGTTTTTGTCTGTATCTGAGTCTGCTAGCTCTACAGATAGCTCTGAGCGGTTGGAACAGCGTATTGCTGAACTTGCGGTCAGATTTGCTGAGTTTGAGCGCAATGTTTCTGCTGAGGAATTAAGCCGTTTGGAAGGACTGGAACATCACCTGAGTCAATTGGGCGCGCAGTTGGATCAGTTGCAGGGGAGTGTTGACAGTAAGTTTGCTCAAGTTTCTTTTGCCCAAGTTTCAAAAGTAGTAGAGCCTGATCCGATCGAGTCTGAGTCTGTAGCGAATGATACAGTTTCTGATGCTGAGGTTCCTCCTCGTCGGGAGTCCGATCCTTTATTGGAGCGTTTAAGTTCTTTGTTACCGCAAGATTTCTAGAATGAGGTAGAGCAAGGCTAAAAAGCCTTGAGATGTGATGTTAGTGGCCCGCTGTTGGCAGCAGGTACTGAATAAATAAACAAAGCGATCGCTCTTTTGAAAAAAAGGGCGATCGCTTTGTTATTAGTTATTGGTTATTAGTTATTAGTTATTAGTTATTGGTTATTAGTTATTGGTTATTTGTTATTTGCTGTTGGTTATTTGTTATTTGCTGTTGGTTATTGGTTATTTGCTGTTGGTTGTTGGTTGTTGGTTATTGGTTATTTGCTGTTGGTTATTGGTTATTGGTTATTTGTTATTGGTTATTTGCTGTTGGTTATTGGTTATTTGTTATTTGTTATTGTTATTTGTTATTAGTGCGAGCGTCCCCGCTCGCGTATTGTACAATACGCGAGCGGGGACGCTCGCACTATACATAAATGCAAAACTGAGATGCTCACATTCCCAATTCCCAATTCCCAATTCCCAATTCCCAATTCCCAATTCCCAATTCCCAATTCCCAATTCCCAATTCCCAATTCCCAATTCCCAATTCCC
>NZ_JAEQCX010000115.1:0-16778 GCF_020738035.1 Microcoleus sp. PH2017_28_MFU_U_A | reverse complement strand
TTCCCAATTCCCAATTCCCAATTCCCAATTCCCAATTCCCAATTCCCAATTCCCAATTCCCAATTCCCAATTCCCAATTCCCAATTCCCAATGCCCAATTCCCAATGCCCAATTCCCAATTCCCAATTCCCAATTCCCAATTCCCAATTCCCAATTCCCAATTCCCAATTACCTCGATATTATTGGATCAATCCTAATTTTTGCAAGCGCGAACGAATGGCAACAGGTTGTCGCTGAAATTTCTGAGCTAATTCACTAACTTCTTGGCAGTTTGCATATTCTTTCTGTAAATTCTCATCTTCCTCGCGACTCCACTTTACGTAAGCCCTGGGATATTTCTGGCGAATTTTCTCATTCTGGGTTTTAGATCGATCGGCATTTTTGGACTCAGCATTCACACCAGAACCTAACGGTTGGTTAATTTCCCCGCCGCGACTAGCTACAGCCTCCTCCACGCGGCTGGGAATCACAGCAATTTCTTGAGCAAGCTGAGCCAAAGCATTATCTACTTGTTGCTGAAGTTCTGTTAGCTGTCGCTGCTGCAAATTTCCCCATTGCGGCAGTTCGTTGATAAACTCCTGCAAGTCCAGAATGATTGTTGTCAAAGTTTCGACTTGTTGCAACTCAGGCCGTTGTTTGAATTGGCGGCTGGTGATTTCGATCTCGCTTTGAATCATTTTAATAGTTTTTTCTAAAATTATGATCCGCTGGCGCAGGTTCTCAATTGCTGAAATTATAGAGTGGGAATTTTCTGCCTGGCCAACATTGAGATTTTCGCGAGATGTTTGGGCAAGAGCTGTATCTAAAGAACTTACAGCAAGTTGTAATTGCTCGATCGCCCGATCGCTCGTAGTGGCTTGTTGGTTTACGCGATCGAACACTGCCGCGGTACTTGTTTTAACTTGCCCGCGAAACTTCTGGCGGTTCACAAAATTCAAAAAGAGCGAAATTACTACAGGAACTTCGACATAAATGCTCTGCTGCAAAACCAAACTAGCAGCCAATCCTACAGCCGAGGCAGCAAGAAAGATTAATTCAGCAGTTTCTAACAAATTGCTCGATTTGGGATTTTGAATTTTGGTTGATGAATTAGGTGATGACATAGATTAATTGGGAAAATTGGGAATTGGGAATTGGGAATTGGGAATTGGGAATTGGGAATTGGGAATTGGGAATTGGGAATTGGGAATTGGGAATTGGGAATTGGGCATTGGGCATTGGGAATTGGGAGGCTGTACATCACGGAATTTAAAATTACTATGGGTTTTTTATTATGCCAATCTACATAAATATATTATAATTGCAAAATTAGTCGAGCTAAAGTGAAATAAATTAAAACTCCGAGGACATCAACTGCGGTGGTAATAAAAGGAGCAGACATTAAAGCGGGGTCTAAACCCAAAGAACGAAAGAGAAATGGCAGAGCTGAACCGGCAATAGAAGCTAAAATTGCGATCGCCAGCAAACTCACCCCCACCGCGATTGCCACGGCTAAATTCCCTTGCAGAGTGTAAGCCCACCCCGTCGCTACCGTCCCCAATATAGCGCCTAGGAGCGCTCCCGCCATCCCCTCACGCACAATTACTTGAAAGGGGCCCATGGCTGTAATTTCATCAGTATTCAAACCGCGAATTACCACAGTTGAGGACTGGGCTCCGACATTGCCTCCAGTGCCAGTCAGCAGCGGAATAAAGGCTGCTAGGGCGACTACTTGGTGCAAAATATCTTCTTGAGCTCTAATAATTGCTCCGGTGACAGTGTTGGTCAACAGCAGAACAAACAGCCATACGACCCTTTTGCGGGCGACGGTGATTAAATCGGTCTGAAAATAATTGTCGCCGCCGGACTGGACGCCACCCAAGGTATAAATATCTTTGGCAGCTTCTTGTTCTAAAATGTCGATCGCGTCGTCAACTGTAATGATCCCCACCAGACGCTGTTCGCGGTCTACAACGGGCACAGCTAAAAAATCGTAACGCTGGATCAGCCTAGCTACTTCTTCTCGATCCGTTCCCGTTTGCACAGAAACTACCTCGCGGGTCATAATTTCGCCGACAGTTTTGTCGAGGGGAGAAGTGACTAAATCCCGCAAGGATAAAATGCCACTCAACCGTCGCGCCGCATCAGTGACGTAAAGAGAATAAATGGTTTCGGTAGTTTTAGCTAAAGAGCGAATTCTGTCTAAAGCTTGAGCAACGGTAAAGCTTTCTTTGAGAGAAATGTATTCTGGGGTCATAATCCGGCCGGCGCTACTGGCTTCGTAACCCAAGAGTTGGGCCGTCGCTTCGCGTTCCGTTGGGCTCAATTCACCTAAGAGGCGGCGGACTAAGATGGCCGGCAGTTCGTCAAATAGTTTAGCTCGATCGTCCGGGGACATTTTGTCTACAATATCGATTACTTCTTGGCGTTTGAATTTTTCGCAGAGGGACTGCTGAACGCTGGAGTCGAGATATTCGTAAACTGCGATCGCTTCGTCTTTAGAAAGCAACCGGAAAGCTATTACTTGCATGGTTTCCGGCAGGCCTTCGATAGCTTCAGCGATGTCTGCTTCCTGCACCGGCTGCAAAATCGCTTTTGCTCCTTGAAAGTCTCCTTGTTCCAACAAAGCCTTTAACTGCGATCGAACTAATTCCCGCAGTTCTTTTCGCGCGTAGGTGGGTAGAGAAGACGATTGATAATTGTTTTCTGTCACTGATGACCCTCCTCATGCAATTTTAGATTTTAGATTTTAGATTTTAGATTTGGGATTTGGGATTAAAGAATTGCGAATGACTTACTGAGTCAGCAGATTTGAACTTGACCTACAGTTGCATTTTTGTGGTAACTGGTATCAACCTGTGCTGCACGCCTTCCTGAATCCAGTTTATAGCCTATTGACACCACTGGTTGCAGTTATTATGATTTACACGGGCAGCGCGAGCAACCGAATTTTTTGGCAGATGCGGCAGCACCAAAACCAAGCTGTATTGTCGAAACCGAATTTCTTGGTATGATGTTTTCGAGCTAGTGCAACAGAGTGTGAGTTCGGGAGAGTGCGATCGATTACCGATTATTAATTACCAATTACCAATTACCAATTACCAATTACCAATTACCTCATCGCCTTTGAGAATGGGTATACTGTCAACCCTTCGGCTTCGCTCACGGCAAGCTGTCAACTGCCAACTGTCAACTATCAACTGCCAACTGCCAACTATCAACTGTCAACTGTCAACTGCCAACTGTCAACTATCAACTGTCAACCGACTTAAACCAATAACTGGTATTTTTCTTGTGCCAAACGGTAAAGTGGGCGCCACACCAAACGGTTAGTCAATACAACCAACAGCGACATCACAGAAGTAGCCGCTAACAGTAAAGGAAAATTACCCGATGCCGTTGCTTCAGAAATGGTCTCGCCCAAACCGCTCGTTCTAATTATTTCACCTTTAAACTGCACGTATTCGCTGACAATACTCGCATTCCAAGCTCCGCCAACCGCCGTAATAATTCCTGTGATTAAATAAGGGAATATTCCCGGCAAAATTAAAGTTTTCCAGCGTTGAATTAGGGAAAGTTTGTAAACTTGCGCGGCTTCAAATAACTCCGAAGGTATGGCTTGAGCGCCCGCAATCACATTAAACAGCAAATACCACATTGTACCCAACATCATCAGCGCTACAGAACCAATTTGCAACCCGCCTCCAGCGTGAATTAGAGCTAGTAGCAATACGGGAAATAAAGCCGTTGCTGGTACAGAAGCGGCTATTTGCACTAAAGGCTGCAAAATCTGAGCTAAACGCGGATTTCGACCGATCGCCACTCCGACAGGTACAGTCCACAACAGCGATAAAAATAGCGCGCAAATGACTCGCAAAGCCGTAAAAAATGCACCTCCCACGACTTTTTGCCAATCAGATACACTCAGGAACCTCAGCAGCAGTAAGGCTTCCCAGGTTCCCCAAAGGACGATCGCAGCAAACCCGCTGACAAACAGCCAATTGATCCAATTGCCGAGGCGGCTTTGTGCGCGAGGACTGGTTGGTAAATGAGCAGGTGCAAAACCTCTTGCCGCATAGCGATCGAAACTGTCACCTACGGGCGATATGCGCGACTTCAACACCCGCAGCGTCGCCGATCGCCTTAAAAAATCCAACACCTTGGACTGCGGTACATTGGTCGCTTCTACGGCTTGATATTTAAACTTTTCCACCCAAGCAATCAAAGGCTGCCAGATGAAAAAATCTATGGCTACAATCACACCAATTAATACTGCTAAACCCCAGCCGATCGCCCCAAAATTGCCTTCATTAGCTGCCTTGCCCAAATAGGAACCGAGTCCGGGCAGATGAAAGTTTTTAGCACCCAAGGTAAAAGATTCGATCGCAATCAAAAAGAACCAGCCACCAGCCACTGACATGACGCTGTTCCACACCAGCCCGATCGCACCAGCGGGCAATTCTAACGTCCAAAATTGTTGCCAAGCATTCAGCCGATAAACTTGAGCAGCTTCCTTGAGTTCTTGCGGAATGCCGGATAGGGACTGATAGAAACTAAAGGTCATATTCCAAGTCATTCCAGTGAATATTAAGATAATCGATGCGAGTTCTACGCCGATTCTTTGACCGGGAAATAATGTAACTAGCGCTAAAACTACTCCGGGCAAAAAGGATAAAACTGGAATCGACTGTAAAATATCTAATAAGGGAATTAAAATTTTTGCTGCGAGAGGAAAGCGGTAAGCTGAATAAGCATAAACTAAGGTAAATAGCAAGGATAAAAAATAGGCTGCTGTCATGCGTAAAAGAGTCTGGGCTGTATACCCTGGCAATACATTGAGGGTGGTCTCAATTTTAAAGTTTGGGTTGTAGTCACTGTTGAATTGAGAAGCTGTTTGGACTATTACTAGAATTAGAGAGAAGATTGCTAGAATTAGCAAGCCGTCTTGCCAAGTCCAAGTCGATCTTTCTAATGTTTTATTGGCGGGTGTTAGGGGTCTTGTCATAATAATTAGTTATTGGTAATTGGTAATTGGTAATTGGTAATTGGTAATTGGTAATTGGGCATTGGTAATTGGGAATTGGGAATTGGGAATTGGGGATTGGGGATTGGGAATTGGGAATTGGGAATTGGGGATTGGGCATTGGGAATTGGTCAGTTACTATTGTTATTAGTTATTAATTATTAGTTGTTAGTTGTTGATTCTAATGACTAATAACCAGTAACCAGTAACCAGTAACCAGTAGTCAGTAACCAGTAACCAGTAACCAGTAACCAGTAACCAATGACTACTGACTACTGACTACTCATTTTTAGGTTCTTCGGATTCTAGAAATATTTCACCCCCTGGTTCGTCGTAGCTGTACAACTCTGCATAACGACCCCAGTCAATCGCAGTTTTTAATTGTCGCATTGCTTCTTGGGGGCTAAAGTGGGCTTCGAGAATGTCCAAAATCAACTCTTCAGAAATGCGGTGATTTCGCTTAGACTGAAGCATTCGAGAAATTTGCTGTACTGCACGAATGTTGCTGAGAATTTGGGTACGAACAATTTGTTTGCGCTGGTCAATTCCGCCGGCAATGAATTGAATTCCAACTGGTGTTAACAGGAGGTCGCCTTCTTGAATTACTAGGAATTCCATTAATTTGGCGGCTTCGACGATCGGCAAAATGTCGTCTACCTCTAACATTAATTCTTGACCGAGGCGGTAGAGGTCTTTTTCCTTGCGATCTTCCAGGAGTTCTAACAAACCTGCGATCGCACCTGTGCGTACTTGCGGCAGAGATTGGTATTTAGTGCTGGGGGCGGGTTGAGTCTGAGATACAGCAGTAGCGGTACTTTGAGTTGGTGCAGCCACTGTTTCGCAGCTTAACTCTGGATTCGTCAGAATTTTGTACACTTGGTCTACGAGGGCTTGGAATTCTGGAGTTTTGCGATCGCGGTAGTGCGGCAAAGTCACGGTTAGTTCGGCGCGAATTCGCCCGGGATTGCGGCCGAGGACTACAATGCGATCGGCTAAAATGACCGCTTCCTCAATCCCGTGAGTTACGATTAATACAGCTTGAGTCGGAATCTTTTTTTCTAGCCACAAATCTAATAACTCAAACCGCAAGTTTTCTGCGGTCAACACATCTAAGGCTGAAAACGGTTCATCCATGCACAGCAATTCCGGTTCTACCGCCAAAGCCCTAGCAAATCCCACTCGCTGCCGCATTCCGCCGGACAGTTCTTTCGGATAAGCATTTTCAAATCCGTCTAAACCGATAATATCAATCATTCGCAAGGCTTTTTGGCGGCGCGGTTCTGGCAAGTCTCCTTTAGCTTTTAATCCTAATTCTACATTTTCTAGTACCGTCAGCCAGGGATAAAGGGCAAAGTTTTGAAAGACAATCGCTATCCCAGGATTTAAGCCGACTAAGGGACGATTGTGATAGAGAACTTCACCATCGCTGGGGGGGATTAGTCCAGCAATCATCCGCATTAATGTAGATTTGCCAGATCCGGAAGAGCCTAGTAAAGCTACTATTTCGCCCGATCGCAGTTCTAAATTTATTGGCTCTAAAATAGATATTTGTTGACCGTTGGGCTGCTGGTAAGCCTTGCTGACACCTTTTAAGGTAATGAGGCACTCTGTTGCTATTTTAACTACCACAACTAAACTCCCTCGCTTGTTATTTAACTTTAGTTATTAGTCATTAGTTATTAGTCATTGGTCATTGGTCATTGGTCATTGGTCATTAGCCATTAGCCATTAGCCATTAGCCATTGGTCATTGGTCATTGGTCATTGGTCACAAACTTTTACAAACTGAAAACTGATATTTGTCCGCAGACACGAGTTTGCCTCCGTTGGTCTTAACATTGATTCTTGGGTTTCCATACGTATACCTCATAAACTCATTTTTAGCAATACCTGCTGACGGGAATGCTTCATTCAGTTGACAGTTGACAGTTGACAGTTGACAGTTGACAGCACTTGACAAAGGAAGGAAGAGGATTGGAGTAATGAATCCTCTTCTTTTAATTTATCGCGATCGGGCTTGGGGCTTTAAACCAATGCTTTCTGGTAAAATCTGCAAGATATCAATTAAAGCGGAATTGAGGAGCGATCGCCAAAACCTGGTCGAGCTGAAAAAAATTAATTTTTAGATTAATTTTAAAATTAATTGCTACAAGTGCTGATTTCATATAAATTATTTTTCATTAGACGAGCCGCAAGCCGGACACGGCATTGCAGTTTCCCTACAGATGCTCGATTAGTATTTTATCTATTTGCCAATTCGTGCTAAAATGCTGCCTAACTGAACGGCAATTACTCCTAGTATGGCACTGCCAGCCCAGTAAAAAGTGGCAAAGCTGTAAAAGCGATCGCGCAACAAGACATTTGTCTCTAAACCGTAAGTCGAAAAAGTAGTATAAGCCCCCAAAAATCCCGTTGCTATCATTAACCGCACCTCCGACGGAACCGTCGGCACCCGTTCAAAAATCAGGGTGATAAAAAATCCCATAGCCAAGCAACCGGTGATGTTGATAAAAAAAGTTCCGTAGGGAAAAGCCGTTCCGAAACGGTTGGCAAACCACAAGGTGATATAATACCGGCTCAATGCGCCGACAATGGCACCGAAACTAATTGCGATCGGGTGGCGGAGATTCGGGTCTTGCAGCATCAAAGGATTTTAGATTTTAGATTCAGCGGACTCATCTAAACTATTGTATGATTAAAAGGGCGATCGCCCTTTTAAAAATTATAGAGAGTATGTATGCAAATTGTGCTGGCTGCCGTAGACGATAACTTAGTTAGAGCGTGGGAAAGCACTTGTGGCAATATCGAGAATGTCAAGATACATCGCGGTTCAATCTTTGATGTGAAATGCGATGCGATTGTGAGTCCAGCGAATAGTTTTGGCTTCATGGACGGCGGCTTAAATTTAGAGATTGCTGAATATTTTGGAAGTCACGTTCCAGAACGCCTGCAAAAACTAATTCAGAGTCGCCATCACGGCGAACTATTGGTAGGATTAGCCGAAGTTGTCGATACCGATCATGACGAAATTCCCTATTTAATTGCTGCCCCAACCATGCGGGTTCCGACAATTTTAACAGAGACAGTCAATGTTTATCTAGCAACCAGGGCTATTTTAACTCTCGTAAAATTTGGCACGGTTCCAGACGGAACACCAGTCAAACATATCATTGAAACGATCGCGATTCCCGGCATGGGTACGGGCACAGGTAAAGTGCCACCCGATATCTGCGCGCATCAGATGCAAGTCGCGATCGCAGATATCCTCCTATCTCAATACCAATTTCCTAAATCTTGGCTGGACGCTCAAAAATCTCACCACTTGTTATATGCTGGCGATGCCGGACAGTTGTCGCTGGAAACTTGAAAGGCCCAAATCTCAAATTTCTACAGTGTTTAGCAACCGGGTTTCTTGGTAGTCTGTATTTTGAGGTGGAGCGATTTATCAGAAATTAAAGGGGTGCATCAGGTTTTTGAAGAGGGCGATCGCATGACCGCATATAAGTTATTAGTTATAATCTCATATTTACTGCGGTCATGCGATCGCCCCTACACACATATTTGCAAAACCCAGATGCACTCAACTAAAAACTAAAGTACGCTAAACCGTACCTGCAAGTTGGCGGTATCCTACACGCGAGCTCAACTTGGGTAGATAGAATGTAAGAGAACAGAGTCAAAAAAACCCGAATAATCAAAAATTATCTGTGATGTCACCAAATACTGCGATCGCAACCCGGTTGTTGGTAGGCGGCGGCGAAATTCCATGCAAACAACTATTGAAGGTCGATCGAGATTATTGCTTAATTTACCAGAAAGAATTGGTTTAAAGCCTCTTCCCGATCGGGAGAAATTAAAATCAGACTATTCATTACTCCAATCCTCTTGCTTCTAGGTAGAGGTCGCTCTAATCTGTCAACTGTCAACTGTCAACTGTCAACTGTCAACTGAATGAGTGCTTTCAGGGAGAGTCCCGAAATGAATCAAATTAAAACTGCTGCTTTGTTAGGCTTGTTAAGTGCGCTGTTAATTACCGTTAGCTATTGGGTAATCGGCGGTTCGGGCGGTGCAATTATCGGCATTGGTTTGGCCGCCGCCATGAACTTAGGTTCGTGGTTTTACTCGGATAAAATCGCTTTGGCAGCTTACGGGGCTGTGCCGATAACTGCCAGCCAAGCGCCGGGACTTTATACAATGGTGGAAAGGCTGGCCCAGCGCGCTAATTTACCGATGCCGGGAGTTTACCAGAAAATTGGGTCTAAAGCCCCGTCCTAAAAGGACGGATTTAATTATCTAAATTTCTTGTTCAAGATGGTATAATAGAGTAATACTACAGGTAGAATAACCGCCGATACACATGAGACACTAAGCTCAAACGACAGGTCGGGAAATAATAATGGTTAGTGGGTGGCGAACACCACGAAAAACATAGCTAGGGTAACTAACGTAACCCAGACCAGAAAACTAAAATCTTGAATATTAAACGTACCGTGGGACACACGGGAACAAGAGAGGAAACTCTCTATCGCTTGGGGAGATAAGCCCTCTGGGATTGTTCTTTCTTAGGCTCAAAACACAGGTTCTATCGAACGGGTTTTTGGTTTAAGTATTGCCTTCATGATGGACAATTTTAAGGTATGTCTGTGAACCAAGAATCCCCGCGCCCTGACTGCCGGGGAGTGTCAAATTATTCCCACTGCGTCTGCTAACGCTTTTGCTACCGGGCGCGATCCCGAACACGCGGCGGTTGCGGTGACAGAAGGGATTATGAGTATGCTTTCAGAGGACGAACTCGAAGGAGTTATTGCCCACGAACTTACTCACATTAACAACCGCGATACGCTGACGCAAGCGGTGGCGGCTACGGTGGCGGGGGCGATTTCGTGGTTGGCGCAAATGGCGAGTTACAGTATGTGGTTTGGGGGTAGGGACGATCGCAACAGCCCGAATCCTGTAGGGTTGCTGCTGACAATTATCCTCGCACCGGTGGCTGCTTCGGTGATTCAGCTAGCCATTTCGCGCACGCGGGAGTTTTCGGCGGATGCGGGGGCTGCCCGGTTAACGGGCAATCCAAGGGCTTTGGCGAGGGCTTTGCAGCGGTTGGAAAGTGGGGCGCGGCAAATGCCTTTAGATGGTAATCCAGCTTTTGCGCCGCTGTTGATTGTGAATTCGTCTGCTGGTGATTGGTTTAGAAGTCTGTTTTCGACTCATCCAACTACCGAATCGCGGATTGAAAATTTGATGAAGCTGGAACAAGAATTGACTGGTTCTTATTAATAAGTGTTAGAATGAATTGTGGCGCTACAAATCGAAAGTTTTAACAGCCAGCATGAGTTCTGGTGCTATGGTTCAACAGTTGACAGTTGACAGTTGACAGTTTAAAAGCGACCTCTACCTAGAAGTCCGAGGAATCGAGTAATGAATAGTCTGATTTTAATTTCTCCCTCAAAGGCTTGGGGCTTTCAACCAATTCTTTCTGGTACAAAGTCTTAAGGGCCAGAATTAATTCTGGCAGTACATAACAAAGTCTGTGTTTGCGGATTACCAAAGGAGATATCGCAATGACTGATCCAAATTTGAATGAAGTAACTGAAGTAACTGAAGTAACAATTGTAGAGGCTACTCCCGAAACGACGGCGATCGTCACAAAGGAGATGCCGGATGCTACGCCCGAAGCGATCGCAGAAACAGCCGCTTTGTTTGAAGCAATTAAAAAACGCGCCGCCGCCGAAGTCCAAGCAGCGGGCGATCTCACCCGCGAAGCTTATTTGAAAGCCCTCCAGAAGGCTTCAGGCGCGATCGAACAAAATAAGTCGATCGCCAAAGAGAGAATGACTGAGGCTGTCAGCCTACTCAAAAAGGAATCCGAGAAAAATTGGCTGGTGGTGGATGCGATTAAAACGCGAGCTCAAGCCCAGGTGCAAGATGCCGGCGAAGTCAGTCGCGAAGCTTATTTGAAAGCGGTTCGACAAGCGCGGGAAGCGGTGGAACAAAATAAATTAGTCGAACGCGATCGCATCGATCAAGCTGTTGAGCACATTCACAAGGAAACTGAAAAGAATTGGCACGTGGTTGTGGGAGAAATTGAGTCGATTGGCGCTCGATTGAAAGAGACTGCTAAGTCTGCCTGGAACTCGCTAACGGCGTTTTTTGACAAGTCCGATCGCGGCGATTCGGAGAAGTAATCGGAATTGATATAATCAGTTCTTCATACGAAAGATTCGCGGACGTTGTTGGGAAGAGAGCCCTCTTGGTTTCAGTGGTTATATAACCTGTCAGTCATACCTCACCTTTTTGAGAAAGGCTATATCAGTCCCTCAGCGCTTTTAACGAAGGATCGCGAATTAAATAATTTACACATATTTGTGGGACGGGCGTCCCGCCCGTCCAGAAAGGACGGGCGGGACGCCCATCCCACAATAATAATTAAAATTGTAAGTTATTTAATTCTCATTCCTAAATTCGCCCAGTTAAAGAAGCCACGATCTATGCTAATTGAGCTGAATCGATCGGCTTAGCGACATGAATCTGAAAACCCGCAGCGATCGCCGATCGACGATCGTCATCTTTAGCATAGGCCGTGATCGCCGCAGCAGGAATTTCTCCCCCTTCCTCCACACTCAGTGTCCGAATCTGCCGCATCAGCGAATAACCGTCTTGTTCTGGCATTCCAATATCAGAAAGAAGTAGATCGTATCGATCGGGATTTGCTGTCAACATTGAGATGGCCTCAGTTGCTGATGCGGCTGCGCTAGTTTCAACTCCATACTCATCCAGCATGGTTGTGAATAACTGACGCAGATATGCTTCGTCATCCACCAGCAGCACTCGTACACCAGCCAAGGATGATGGAATCTGTGGGATTGCCACTACAGGCTGGCTAGCAACATCTACTTCTGCTACTGCTTCTAAAACAGAAAGCGCTGAACTTTTTTGCGTATCTGCTAGCAGCGGCAACCTGAGGGTAAACATTGCCCCTTGTTCCTCACCGCCACTTTCTGCACGAATACTACCGCCGTGGAGTTCTACCAAATGATAGACAATCGAGAGTCCTAGGCCCAATCCAGAGTTGCTTCGAGAATAGCTACTATCCGCCTGACGGAAGCGATCGAACACATAGGGAAGAAAATCAGCGTCAATGCCTTTACCAGTATCGCGAATTTGGATTTGAGCCATGCCATCAATGTAGTCTGATGAGATGTCTATTCTGCCTCCGGCTGGGGTGAATTTAATCGCGTTTGAAAGTAGATTCCACAGTACCTGTTGCAAGCGGCTTGGATCGCCCAACAGTTTTAGGGTTAAAGGAGTGATCCTCGATTCAAGTTGAATATTTTTGGCTGCTGCGGCCAAACGAACCACCTCGATCGCATTTTCAATGACTGGATTTAGCTCAATTTGCTCAACCTCGATAATTTGCAAGCCTGTGCGTTGGCTCGGCAACTGCTAATTTTTGGCCTGTTGAATTGCCTCCGGCAATTGGACGCGCAATCCCGATTTTGCCATTTTCAGCAAATTAAAGCTCGCCTTACCCGGAGCCGGTTCTAAATAGCTGCTCGTCTGTCCTCGAAATTGCAAAATCTCGCTGGCGCTGTTAATTACGACGCCGACGGGGGCATACTCATTTAAAACAATTAGATCGGCTTGTTTCTCCATTTCCATTTCGTTCCAGCTTGGCGGCACCAGCAGTGGAGGGTTGATGGCTGTCAGAGGATTTTGGCTGGCAGTTAAATCAATGCTCAGCCAATGCGATAACTGTTTTTTGACATAAATTTTGTTTTTTTGGTCGCACAGCCCAAACAATTCGGCAAATTCACCGATCGTTTCCGAAGTACCTAACAGCAAAAAGCCTTCGGGGCTGAGTCCGTAGTGGAACATTGGCAGCAGTTTTTTCTGCAACAAAGATCCCAGATAAATCAGCACATTCCGACAACTAATCAAATCCATCCGCGAAAACGGCGGATCGTTAATCAAATTTTGTCTGGCAAAAACACAGAGTTCGCGCACCTGTTTGGCGATTTGATATCCGCCCTCGACTTGAACAAAAAACCGCTGCAAGCGATCGCGCGAAACATCCGCGACTTGACTGCTAGTATAAAAGCCGCTGCGGGCGATCGCGATCGCGCTGTCGCTGATGTCTGTAGCGTAAATCTGCACCGGCAAATCGATGTCTCGCTCTGTTAAAAACTCTAGCAAGCAAATGGC
The DNA here is from genome assembly GCF_020738035.1 of Microcoleus sp. PH2017_28_MFU_U_A. Taxonomy (NCBI): domain Bacteria; kingdom Bacillati; phylum Cyanobacteriota; class Cyanophyceae; order Oscillatoriales; family Microcoleaceae; genus Microcoleus; species Microcoleus sp. PH2017_28_MFU_U_A. Next base: position 3,575 of record NZ_JAEQCX010000115.1, on the reverse strand, counting down.
GATCGAATAAGCTTCTTCGCCCGTGGAACAACCGGCAATCCAAATTCGGATCGGCGACTTCGGCGATTTATTTTTGACGATTTCGGGAAACACTTTGCTGTTTAGAGCATCAAAGCTTTCGGAATCCCGAAAAAAGCTGGTGACGTGAATTAAGACATCGCCATACAGCGCCGTGACTTCTGTCGGAGTGTTTTGGAGATATGCAGCATAATCTTCGATCCGTTCCAGCTTGTAGAGCAACATCCGCCGCTGTATCCGCCGTTTCAAGGTAGTTTGCTTGTAGTGAGTAAAGTCAACTCCTGTAGCCAATAGCAGTAAATTGTAGATCGTGGCGATCGCATCTTGGCTGACTGCTGATTCGATCGCAGCTCGATCGGCAATGTAGGGATGACAGCCGATTTCGGCGATCTTTTGGGCAATTTGTTCCGGCCTCAAGATAAAGTCTACCTGACCGGTCGCCACCGCAGTGTGTGGCATACTGGTGAATTGTGCCGATGCTTCGGATTGAGCAAAAGTAATACCGCCGGCGCCTTTAATCGCTTCTAATCCTCTGGCCCCGTCGCCGTCGCCCCCGGAGAGAACGACGGCGATGGCTTTGTTCCCCCTTTCCGCGGCGAGGGAAATCAGAAATGTATCGACGGACATAAACGCCCCGCGTCCCCTGCCGCGGGGCATTAGCTTCAGCACCCCGGATTCGATCGTCAGGCTGGCATTCGGGGGGATGACGTATACCTGATTCGGTGCTACACTTATCCCATCTGTCACCTCATTTACGGGCATCTGAGTCGATCGAGCTAAAATCTCGGTCAACAAACTTTCCTGAGTCGGTAACATATGCTGAATCATCACAAAAGCCATGCCTGTATCGATCGGCAAATGGCTCAGCAATTCCATAAAAGCTTCCAATCCACCCGCAGACGCTCCAATTCCCACCACTGGAAATAATTCCTGGCGATCGTCCTGTTGCTTTCCCTCGGCTGCGATATCAGCTTTAGGCTGAGATTTCTTGGCAGATTTTTTAGGATTCATGTTCGATCGCAGAACTTCTACTGACTGCGAATTGTGGGTCTCAACTTTATCACAATATACTACCCTACGGTCGAGCCGCAGTCTCAAATAACTCAATAAAGTAGGGAGCAATGCTGGCTACTATGCCCACAACTCCCAAGGCTGAACCTACTGCTTAAATCGTTGCTTCTAATTCTGCATCGCGACGGGCTTCTTCGATCGCAACTACGCCCCTCATTGCTTCCATTGCTTTCTCTAGCAAGTTGGTACCGTGTTTGAAGTAACCTAGGTCAGCTTTGATTTGTTCGGTAAACTGGGGGCAAGTCTCTTGGCTGAATAATTCTAGGAAGCTCAAGTTATAATAATTTTTGGTATCCCTACAATTATAAATTTTTCTAAATTTGATGTCAAGAGCTATTTGATTTAATTTATTTTGGTAATTTTTGGCGTTAATGGCGATCGTATTGGGAGCATCTCAGTTTGGCATTTATAGTGCTGTCCCCGCTCGCGAGTAGAATACGCGAGCTCGCGACAGCTCGCACTATAATAAAAAAATGCTGGCGTTGCTGATTTACGGTATGAAAGGCTAAATATGCCAGTCATAGAAACCAGTATCGACAAAGCTTGGGGATTTTCAACTTATTTTTTTCCTACCCTGATTAAGCAACACCCTAAAATCTAAAATCTAAAATCTAAAATCTAAAATCGATTGACTGGTGAAGTTAGGAGTCTTGGGTCATGCGCCGATCGATTTTACGCTATAACATTGATGAACAAAGTTAACTAGAGGCAGTGAATCATGAAAAGTACGATCGCACCAGCATTTATTCTCGCCGGTGTCATGTTAATTGGCGGTTTGTCTGCTTGTGCGCCACCCAACACCCCGGAAGCGTCGGAATCTAATCCAGCTAAGGAAAATCCCGTAAGTTTAGAGAAACCGAAGGCGGATGCTGTTTCCTCCGATGCTGCTAAACCCGATGCGACTGCGGCGAGTCCAGTTATTTCATCGGAAACAAAGGCGGATACTGCTTCCTCCGATGCTGCTAAATCTGACGCGGTGTCGAAAACAAAGGCGGATGCTGCTGCTTCTAAAGATGCTAAACCTGACGCGGTGGCTGCAAATCCCACAAATTCCCAGAAACCCAAGCTTTCTGATGCTGAACGCACACAGAAGCGCAAGGAAGTTAGTGAAAAACTCGCAAAGGTACTCACGGCTGAGCAATACAAACAGTTGAACGCTAAGCTGAAGTCTGGTGAAAAAATGCGTAAAGCTTTGACTGAAATTAATCTCACTACTGAACAGAAGCCAAAAGTTAAGGCGATTCTTAAGGATGCTTATCCTCGGGCTGCACAAAGCCTTCAAAAATCATCGGAAACTAAGCCGCAGTAATGCTGTGAAAGCACGTTTTGTGCGATCGCAATTATAAGGTTTTTGGGTTTTTGTAGGGTGCGTCAGCAAGTTAATTTTTTTTGCATTGCTGGTTGCTTTGTCGGGTGCATCTCATTTTGGCGAACATATCCGTAGGGGCGAAGCATGACCGCAGAAAATAGGAGATTATAACTAATAACTTATATGCGGTCATGCTTCGCCCTCCTCAAAAACCAGATGCACCCGTTTTGTCTGACGCACCCTGTCCTTTGTGAACAAAACCGTTGACAACGCCACAGCCTCAATTCATTTGATTTGGATGCGGACTAAAGTCCTCACTACGAACCTGATGCGGACTAAAGTCCTCACTACGAACCTTTTTTGTTCAATAATCAGCGGACGATCGCCTTTTCACCCTTGTACTTTCATTATCAGTATCTCGCCCTTTTTTCTGTCTGCCTTTTTTAATTTGCTGGCTCATTTCCACAAACAAATCCTTACGCAAATAAGGATAATCGCTCACCCACACATCGCGGCTGGGAATGTAAATATCCGAAACTTTGGCAATTCTGCCCAAATCTTCTTGATTCGACATGATTAACATTAAAGCAGCTTGACCGGGGACAATTCCCTGATGACTTTTCTGCAATGGAGCTCGAAGCGTAGTAGTAAATCCGGTTTTGTCGCCAACTTCTAAATTAATTCGCGGTTCTAGGTTGTCAACAATTACAAGTTGTCCTTTTTGATTGACTGTTTCTTCTTGACTTGTGACTTCATCGGTGATATAAATATCCAATACTCGCCCTTGCCAAAAGCCGCAGTATTTATATTTACGACATTCTGCATTCCGCAAACTAGCCCAGAAAATCGGCCCCCACAGCCAGTACAAACCAGCGATCAATCCGACAATTAAAACTAGAGGCCCGACATCGGAACCGGCAAAATTATAAACTACTAGCAACAAAACTACAGCTACCGCAGAAATTAATATTCGCCTTAAAAAATCGGGCGGTTTCCCCCAAATATGTTTGTATTGTGCTCCGGTAGCCACGGGGGGAATTAGTTCTTGAAAGGTTTCGCGAGTTAAGGGAATTAGCATAATGGGGAATGGGGAATGGGGAATGGGGAATGGGGAATGGGGAATGGGGAATGGGGAATGGGGAATGGGGAATGGGGAATGGGGAATGGGGAATGGGGA